>JAZGES010000026.1:0-13815 GCA_036478935.1 Thiotrichaceae bacterium | reverse complement strand
CCAGCACGGAAACCACACTTGATAATACGTAAATAGCCACCTGGGCGACTCTGATAACGTGGACCTAATTCAGTAAATAACTTTGCAGTGACTTCAATATCTCTTAAGCGAGCAAAAGCAACACGGCGGTTATGTACAGAATCAACCTTGCCTCTTGTGATCAAAGGCTCAGCAACACGACGTAGCTCTTTAGCTTTAGCAACTGTTGTCTTGATTCCTTCATAACGTAGCAAAGAAACAGTAAGTGCCTGTAAAGTAGCTTTACGATGACTGCTGTTGCGACTAAGTTGTCTGCCTATTTTACGATGACGCATTTTTTTAACCTATATGTTCTTAACAAATTATTAATTGCTATGTAAGCAAATAAATAATGCCTAGCTAGCTTCTTTCTCTTCTAAAGAAACAGGAGGCCAAGTTTCAAGTTTAGTACCTAGAGTAAATCCTCTAGTACCAAGAATATCTTTTATCTCAGTAAGTGACTTCTTACCCAGATTTGGAGTTTTAAGTAGTTCAGTTTCTGTCTTCTGTACCAAGTCACCAATATAGTAAACTTGCTCAGCTTTAAGACAGTTTGCAGAACGCACAGTAAGCTCAAGATCATCAACAGGGCGTAATAGCTCTGGATCAATTTCAGGTTCTTTCTCTACTTCTACTTCTGGCTCTTCAATAGTTAAGTTGAAGAATACCGCTAACTGATTTTGAATAATTTGTGCAGCCATTGAGATTGCTTCTTCTGGCTCAACAGAACCATCAGTTTCTAGCTCAAGGATTAACTTATCCATATCCGCACGTTCACCAGATCGCGCACTATCAACATCATAAACAACTCGGCGTATTGGGCTGTAGCTTGCATCAATAACTAAAGTTCCTACAGGTAATTCAGCCGCATCAGGACCGCGACGCATAGTTACAGGCTGGTAACCTCTGCCTGTAGTCACAGTGAGGGACATTTCAATCGATGCGTCCGTAGTTAATGTCGCAATAACATGATCAGGATCTATGATTTCAACATCGTGATCTAAAGCAATATCAGCAGCAGTAACAACACCAGGACCTTGCTTGTTTAGAGAAAGAGTAACTTCTTCTTTCGCATTTAAACGAATAGCAAGCTCTTTCAAGTTAAGTAAGATATCTATAACATCTTCTTGAACACCATCAAGTGACTCATATTCATGCTTCACACCTGTGATTTGAACTTCAGTAACAGAAGCTCCAGGTATTGATGAAAGCAGGATACGTCGGAAAGCATTTCCCAAAGTATGACCAAAGCCACGCTCAAGAGGCTCTAAAACAATCTTAGAAGCATTTGCGCCTAGTTCTTTTATGTCAATCTTATGTGGCTTTAATAAATCCATTGCATTTGCCATAACTTTTTACTAATCCGGTTAGGTTGCGTTCTTATATTGGGTTCGTATCTACTACTTAGAGTACAGTTCAACAATTAGTGATTCATTGATTTCAGCAGGTAATTCACTACGTTCAGGAACAACTTTAAAGGTTCCTTCAAGCTTTTTTCCATCAACTTCTACCCACTCTGGAAAACCCATTTGCTCCATGATAGCCATTGCATCAACAATTCGAGCTTGATTTTTAGATTTCTCACGAATCGCGACAATATCTCCAGCCTGAACCTGATAAGAAGCAATATTTACAGATTGTCCATTGACAGTGATAGCCTTATGGCTAACTAGCTGGCGACATTCAGCGCGGGTAGCGCCAAAGCCCATACGATAAACGACATTATCAAGACGAGACTCAAGAAGTGATAACAAGTTTTCACCTGTTGAACCTTTTTGACGTGCAGCGCGCTTGAAGTAGTTACGAAATTGCTTTTCAAGCACTCCGTACATACGCTTAACTTTTTGCTTTTCACGAAGCTGTATTGCGTAATCTGTAAGACGTACACGGGCATCACCATGAACACCAGGTACTTTATCCATCTTACATTTGTTTTCAAGTGAGGTGCCACGACCTTTTAAATAAAGATCAGTACCTTCACGGCGCATAAGCTTACAAGTTGGTCCAGTATATCTAGCCATAATATTTCTTCCTTATTCCGCTTACACGCGACGCTTTTTTGGTGGACGACAACCATTATGTGGAATGGGTGTAACATCAACAATATTGCCAATCTTAAAGCCAACGTTATTGAGTGAACGTACAGCTGATTCACGACCAGGACCGGGTCCTTTTATCATGACATCAAGATTTTTCATCCCAAAACCTTTAACCACCTCTCCAGCTTTTTCCGCTGCAACCTGCGCCGCGAATGGAGTACTCTTACGTGAACCACGGAAACCTGATCCACCCGCTGTAGCCCATGCAAGTGCATTGCCCTGGCGGTCTGTGATAGTTACGATAGTATTGTTAAAAGTAGCATGAACGTGCGCGATACCGTCAGTTACAGTCTTTTTAACTTTTTTGCTTGATTTAGCGGGCTGCTTTGCCATTTCCTAAGTCCTGTCTAGTCTTTTAAGTTTAGCGAATTGGTTTACGTGGACCCTTACGAGTCCTTGAGTTATTTTTGGTACGCTGACCTCGTAGTGGAAGACCACGACGATGACGAACACCTCTATAACAACCTAAATCCATTAAACGTTTAATATTCATGGATACTTCACGACGAAGATCACCTTCTACTATAAATTTACCCACTTCTTTACGAATACGCTCAACTTCATCTTCAGAAAGATCACGTATCTTCGTAGCAGGGTTAATTTTTGCAGCTTCACAAATTTTGGCTGAACGTGTACGTCCAATTCCAAAAATTGAAGTCAGTCCGATGACTGCATGTTTGTTTACCGGAATGTTTATACCCGCAATACGAGCCATTTCAGTTCTCCAGAATATAGTCGAAAAGGCGAGCGAGAATACCCGACTTATCAAAATTAATCAAATAAATATTTACCAAGGTCTAATTAGCCTTGACGCTGTTTATGACGTGGGTCTGTGCAGATTACTCTAACAACCCCTTTACGCTTTATAACCCGACAGTTACGACAGATCTTTTTTACTGATGCACGTACCTTCATGCTAATTACCTCTAATTATTTCTTTTTGCCTGATTTGAAATTAGCTTTCTTCATCAGACCTTCATATTGGTGCGACATGGTATGGGCTTGTAGCTGTGCTAAAAAGTCCATAACTACCACGACAATGATCAGCAGAGATGTGCCACCAAAGTAAAATGGAACATTCCAACCAAGTATCAAAAACTCAGGTAACAAACAAACTAAGGTTATATAAATAGCTCCAACTGCAGTTAAGCGAGTCATCACGCCATCGATATACTGTGCTGTTTGTTTACCCGGTCGGATACCGGGAATAAATGCACCCGATTTCTTCAAGTTATCTGCCGTCTCTCTGGAATTGAACACCAAAGCAGTATAGAAAAAAGTGAAGAATATAATAGCTAACGCATAAAATAAAACATACAACGGCTGTCCTGGTTGTAGCATATTTACAAATTGAGCCATTGCACCAGTGCCATCACTTGCCCATTTACCCAAGGTAGCTGGAAACAGGATAATACTAGATGCAAAAATGGGAGGTATTACACCTGCCATATTTAATTTTAGAGGAAGGAAGCTTGATTGACCTTTCATCATCTTCCTGCCTTGTTGACGGTTGGCGTAGTTAATCGTAATTCTACGCTGTGCACGTTCAACAAATACTACAAAGGCGGTTACTGCAAAAGCTAATATGATAAGCAACAATACAATGCCAGCTGATATCTCACCACTTCTTGCTAACTCTAGCGTTCCACCAATTGCCGCAGGCAAACCTGCAACGATACCTGCAAAGATAATCAAGGATATACCGTTGCCAATGCCACGTTCGGTGATCTGCTCACCCAGCCACATTAAAAATAATGTTCCAGTAACTAAAGTAACAACAGTTGTTAGTATAAAGCTAGCACCTGGATAAAGTGCAATACCTTGACCACCAAATGCAGTTGCTATTCCAATACTTTGGAATAGAGCCAATCCAACCGTACCATAACGCGTGTACTGAGTGATCTTCCGCTTGCCAGATTCACCTTCTTTACTTAGCTGTTCAAAATAAGGAACAACTTTTGTCATCAGTTGAACAATAATCGAAGCTGATATATAAGGCATGATGCCTAAAGCAAATATACTAAACCTTTGCAATGCCCCACCTGAGAACATATTAAAGACGCCAAGTATGGTGCCATTGTTATCATTAAAGAAGTTCGCCATTGCATCTGGGTTTACACCTGGCACTGGAATAAAAGTACCAATTCTATAAACGATTAATGCAAGTATAACGAATATGAGGCGTTGCTTTATCTCAGCAAAGTTTCCCATCGAACCTAACTTACCCGCACTTTTTTGATTGGCCACAGCTTATCTTCTCTTATTTGTCTTATAGTCAGCTTATGCTTCTATTTTGCCGCCAGCAGATTCGATAGCGCTTTTTGCACCAGCTGTAGCTGAAATCCCTTTTAGGGTAACTGATTTTTCAATTTTACCTGAAAGAATAACCTTAGCTTTCTTGATCTTATGACCAATAACACCGGCTTCTTTAAGTACATTAAGATCAATTACATCAGCTTCAAGACTTTGCAATTCATTCAAACGAATTTCGGTTGAGTACTGTTTCTTACGTGATGAAAAACCGACCTTAGGTAAACGCCGCTGTAAGGGCATCTGACCACCTTCAAAACCAGTTTTATTAAATCCGCCTGAGCGTGATTTCTGTCCTTTATGTCCACGACCACAAGTCTTACCTGTACCAGAACCAATTCCACGACCTACGCGTTTACGATCTTTAGTACTTCCCTCTGCAGGGCTTAGTGTATTAAGTTTCATGATTAAGCTTCCTCAACCTTCAACATATAGTTGATTTTATTGACCATACCTCGGTTTTCCGGTGTATCAATAACTTCAACACTGTTATGCATTTTACGGATACCAAGACCTGCTGCGCATGCCTTATGGCTTTTCAGTCGACCGTTCAAACTACGAACTAAAGTCAATTTTAGTTTTTTATCAGCCATGCTGTTATCCTCTAATCTGTTCCACAGACTTGCCACGCTTAGCAGCAATCATCTCTGGTGATTTCATTTCCGCTAGACCACGAATGGTCGCACGTACAACGTTGATAGGGTTTCTTGTACCATTACATTTAGATAGCACATTTTTGATTCCGGCAACTTCAAATACAGCACGCATCGGGCCACCAGCAATAATTCCAGTACCTTCAGATGCAGGTTGCATATAAACCTTAGCAGCACCATAGCGAGCGTTAATTGGGTATTGGAGCGTATCTCCATCCATCGCTACATCGACCATGTTCTTGCGCGCTTTTTCCATTGCCTTTTGAATAGCAATAGGAACTTCGCGTGCCTTTCCATAACCAATACCGACTTTACCTTTACCATCACCAACAACAGTAAGAGCAGTGAAGCCAAAAATACGACCACCTTTTACCACTTTTGCTACGCGATTTACGTGTACTAATTTCTCAGTTAGGCCGTCTGCCGCCTTTTCTCTGTTATCTTGTTGCTTTGCCATGTTTAATCATTAGACCTTTTTAAAACTGGAGACCAGATTCGCGAGCTGCATCTGCTAATGCGCTAACACGACCGTGATATTTATAACCGGAGCGATCAAATGCAACCTTCTCGACACCTTTTGCTTTAGCGCGCTCTGCAACTGCTTTACCTACAGCCTTAGCTGCATCAGTATTTCCAGAATATTTCACTTCAGAACGTATATCTTTATCTAAAGTAGAAGCAGAAGCGATAACACTACCATCTTCTGGAGAGATAACCTGTGCATAGATATGCTTAGAAGTACGATTGATACATAGACGAGTTACACCCATCTCACGCATCTTAAAACGTGCTTTCTTTCCTCTACGAATTCTTGCGTCTTTTTTATTCATCTCAAAACCTACTTCTTCTTGGCTTCTTTACGGATTATATGTTCACCAGCGTAGCGAACACCCTTACCTTTATATGGCTCAGGTGGACGATAAGCTCTAATTTCAGCGGCTACTTGGCCCACTTGTTGCTTATCCACACCTTTGATAATAATTTCTGTCTGACTTGGAGTCTCAACAGTAATACCTTCAGGCATTTCATGATTTACTGGATGAGAAAAACCTAGCGTAAGGTTTAGTTTTGATCCCTGAGCTTTTGCTCTGTAACCAACACCAACCAACTCAAGCTTTTTCTCAAAACCATCAGTTATACCAGTCACCATGTTTGCAGTAAGTGCACGCATTGTTCCTGCCATTGCCCAGCCGAGACGATCATCATTCTTAGCTTTAAAAGTTAAAGCATTATCGTCTTGACCAATTTCAACCAAATCATGAATTACATAATTAAAAGAACCTTTAGATCCTTTTAATGAGATAGATTGACCATCTACAGAACATTCAATTCCAGAAGGTAGATCAATCGGTTTTCTAGCTACTTTAGACATTGATATCTACCTACTCTATTCAACGACACAAACAACTTCGCCGCCTTCACCCGCTTCACGAGCGGCACGGTCTGTCATTACACCTTTAGAAGTAGAAACTACAGCTACTCCTAAACCATTTAGTGGCGATGGCAATTCATCTTTACCACGGAAAATTCTTAGCCCAGGGCGACTAATACGTTTGATCAAGCTGATTACAGGTTTTCCCTGATAATAGCGTAATTTAACCGTAGCCTCTGGCTTTGTTTCTTTAGTTACTTCATATCCATCAATGTAACCTTCACCTTGAAGTACATCTAGAATAGCTGTCTTATAAGTAGACGATGGAAAAGTTACCGTCTTTTTACTTGCCATTTGACCGTTACGAATACGGGTCAACATATCAGCGATTGGATCACTCATGCTCATAATATCGCTCCTACCAGCTTGCTTTAGTTAAACCGGGTACATCACCTTGCATGGCATGTATACGGAGCATATTTCGAGATAGTCCAAATTTACGGTAAACACCGTGTGGGCGACCTGTAATTTGACAACGGCGACGTAAACGAACCGGACTACTGTTACGTGGTAACTTCTGTAGCTTATCGCTAGCGTCCATTACTTCTTCGTAACTGCTTTCTGGGTTACGAATGATTTCTTTAAGTTCAGCACGCTTAACCGCATATTTCGCGACTAGCTTTTCGCGCTTATGCTCGCGGGCAACCATTGATTTCTTAGCCATTGCTATCTATTCCTTATTTCTTTTTGAATGGGAAGTTAAAAGCTTCTAACAAAGCTCTTCCTTCTTCATCATTTTTTGCAGTAGTTGTGATATTTATATCCATTCCACGCAACATATCAATCTTGTCATAATCAATTTCAGGGAAAATGATTTGCTCTGTAATACCCATACCATAGTTTCCACGTCCATCGAATGAGCGTGGGTTTAAACCACGGAAATCACGTACACGAGGGATAGATATAGCAATCAAGCGATCCAAAAATTCATACATCTTTTCACGACGTAATGTAACTTTACAGCCGATAGGCCAGTTATCACGAATTTTGAATCCAGCGATAGATTTCTTAGTCATAGTCACAACAGGCTTCTGACCGGCAATTGCTGTCATATCCCCTACCGCTTTTTCAACTACCTTTTTATCACCAACTGCTTCACCAAGACCCATATTCAATGAAATCTTAGTAATCTTTGGTACTTCCATTGCACTCTTGTAGCCAAACTTATCAGTTAGCTCTTTAACAACAGTGTCTTTGTAATAGTCATGTAACCTTGTCATTTTATTATCCTGCGTCTACCGCTTCACCATTAGACTTAAAAATGCGAACTTTCTTGCCATCTTCAAGGATCTTAAAACCAACACGATCACCTTTGCCTGTGGCAGGGTTAATCAACATAACATTAGATATTTCTAGCGCCATTTCTTGCGAAACAATACCGCCTTCAATACCTGCATTAGGATTAGGTTTAACATGCTTCTTTGCCATGTTAATTCCTTGCACAACGATTTTTCCATTGTCTTTTACAGCAGTGATAGGTCCTGTACGCCCCTTATCTTTACCGCAAATGACTTGGATTTCGTCACCTTTTCGAATCTTATTCATAATTCTTCCAGACCTTAAATAACTTCTGGTGCCAAAGAGATGATCTTCATAAAGCGATCACCACGCAATTCACGGGTTACTGGCCCGAAGATACGAGTCCCTACTGGCTCATATTTACTATTTAGTATTACAGCTGCGTTGTCATCAAAACGAATGATTGAACCATCGTTACGACGAACACCTTTTGCAGTACGAACGACAACAGCAAAATGCACATCACCTTTCTTTATTTTACCGCGAGGGATACTCTCTTTGATGCTCACCTTAATGATGTCACCAATACCCGCGTAGCGTCTGTGAGAACCGCCAAGTACCTTGATACACTGAACGCGTTTCGCGCCACTGTTATCTGCTACTTTTAAAACTGATTGCATCTGAATCATGTTGCTATTCCTGTACTTTTTCTCTGAATGTTAAAGAGGTAATTTTGTTATTAAACTACTTTTAACAATTGCCAATGTTTGCTTTTAGAATAGGGACGGCATTCTTTGAACATAACCGTATCACCTTCTTTTGCATCGTTGTTCTCATCATGAACGTGAAACTTAGTTGAGCGACGAATATACTTACCGTATAGAGCGTGCTTAACCTTGCGTTCTATTTTAACAACAATGGTCTTATCCATTTTATCGCTAGTAACGACACCAGTAAGGCTTCTTACTTTTACTTCTGCTTCACTCATGCTTCAGCACCTGCGGTTTTTGTTTCTGCCATTAGCGTCTTAATACGCGCAATGTTGCGGCGTACACGCTTCATATCAGAAGGCTTCTCTAACTGTCCAGCTGCTCTTTGCATACGCAAGCCAAACTGTTCTTTTAAATTTTCGATGAGCTCACTTTGGAGCTCATCGGCGCTTTTACTGCGTAATTCACTGGCTTTCATTACATTACCGTCCGAGTAATAAAGGTAGTTTTTATGGGTAACTTAGCAGCCGCAAGTGCAAATGCTTCGCGAGCTAATTCCTCATCAACACCTTCCATTTCAAACAACATCCTTCCAGGTTGAATTGGGGCCACCCAGTATTCAACATTACCTTTACCTTTACCCATACGAACTTCGAGTGGCTTAGTAGTTATTGGCTTATCCGGAAATACACGAATCCAAATCTTTCCGCCACGTTTAATGTGACGAGTCATTGCACGACGTGCTGCTTCTATTTGACGAGAAGTCAACTGACCTCTATCAACAGACTTAAGTCCGTACTCTCCGAAGCTAACTTTGTTAGCAACCGTAGCTAAGCCACGATTCCTTCCTTTGTGTTGCTTGCGGAATTTAGTTTTCTTAGGTTGTAACATCTCGACTACCTTTTGTTATCTCTGCGGCTATTGTTATTTCTGCGACCAGCAGTAGCAGCTTTCTTAGCACGGTTTCTTTTGTCTTCAAGGTCAAACACTTCACCATGATAAACCCATACTTTAATACCAATATTACCGTATGTTGTTGCTGCAGTAGCTGTCGCATAATCAATATCAGCACGAAGTGTATGCAAAGGAACTTGACCTTCACGATACCATTCTGCTCTTGCAATCTCAGCACCATTCAAACGACCGGCAATACGCACTTTGATACCTTTAACACCTAGACGCATAGCATTGGCAACCGAACGTTTCATTGCTCTACGGAACATAATACGGCGTTCTAGCTGTTGAGAAATACTCTCAGCAATTAGTAAAGCATTGGTTTCAGGCTTACGAATTTCTTCAATATTAACTTTTACGTTATTAGGGTGCAATTCAAGCATTTGAGAGACTTCTGCACGAAGCTTCTCAATATCTTCACCTTTCTTTCCGATGACGATACCAGGCCTTGCAGTATGAATTGTAATAAATGCAGACTTGGCAGGACGTTCGATACGAACATCTGCAACAGAGGCATTTTTTAACTTCTTCATAAGGAATTCACGAATCTCAATATCCTTTAATAAGAATTCTGAGTATTCTTTACCTTCTGCATACCACTTAGATCTCCAATCTGTAGAGATACCTAAACGAATGCCTATTGGATGTACTTTTTGTCCCATAATTTAACTCCTCAGTCCTTCTCGCCATCACCAACCATCAGCGTGATGTGACTGGTTCGTTTAATTATTCTATTAGCACGGCCTTTTGCACGTGGACGAATACGCTTCATTGAAGGGCCTGCATCGACATAAATTTGAGTAACACTTAACTCATCAATATCAGCACCTTCATTGTGCTCTGCATTTGCAATCGCTGATTCTAGAACTTTGCCTACAATCTTAGCTGCTTTTTTAGAGCTGAATTTCAACACATCTAGTGCTTTCTCAACAGATTGACCACGAACCTGATCAGCGACCAAGCGAGCTTTCTGTGGGGAAATACGTGCAAATTTTAATCTTGCTGCTGTTTCCATTATAAAAACCTATTTCGTCTTTTTATCTGCTGCATGGCCACGGAACATACGAGTAGGAGAAAACTCACCTAACTTATGCCCAACCATGTTTTCGTTAATTAGTACGGGTACGTGTTGACGACCATTGTGTACGGCGATAGTCAACCCAACCATATCTGGCAAGATCATGGATCTACGCGACCATGTCTTAATAGGTTTACGATCATTTGCTGCCGCAGCTTTTGTAACTTTAGCCATTAAATGATGATCAACAAATGGACCTTTTTTAAGTGAACGTGGCACGATTAATTACCTCTTACCCTTATTTCTACGACGAACAATCATGCTGTCCGTGCGTTTGTTTTTGCGAGTTTTAAAGCCTTTCGCTGGAGTTCCCCAAGGTGATACTGGATGACGACCACCTGAAGACTTACCCTCACCACCACCATGTGGATGATCAACTGGATTCATGGCAACACCACGAACAGTTGGACGGATACCGCGATGGCGACTTGCGCCCGCTTTACCAAGTTTAACTAGTGAATGCTCAGAGTTACTTACAGCACCGATAGTGGCACGACACTCTGACAATATTTTACGCATCTCAGTTGAACGAAGACGCAAGGTCACGAAGCGACCCTCACGAGCCACAATCTGTGCAGACGTTCCAGCACTACGTGCCATTTGCGCGCCTTTACCTGGCTTCATCTCAATACAGTGAATCACTGTACCAACTGGGATATTGATCATTGGTAACGCGTTACCTGTTGAAATAGGCGCATCTTTACCATTTTCAATTGCATCACCCACCTCTAAACCTTTAGGCGCGATGATATAAGTACGCTCACCATCAGCATACTTAAGCAATGCAATATTAGCCGTGCGGTTTGGATCATATTCAATCGTTTCAACAACTGCCGGAATACCGTCTTTGTGATTACGCTTGAAATCAATAATACGATAGTGCTGCTTATGACCACCACCAACGTGACGTGTAGTAATACGCCCTGCATTATTACGACCACCACACTTATGCTGTGGTTCAAGCAAAGCCTTATGTGGCTTTCCTTTATGTAAATCTCTAACAACCCTTACCTGGTGACGACGACCGGGTGAGGTTGGTTTCATCTTAGCTGTTGCCATAACTCATTCCGCCTTAAGGGTTCTGATCAGCGCCGATACTCTGCCCTTCGGCAAGTGTAACGTAAGCTTTTTTCCAATCGTTTCTTTTACCGCTACGACGACCAAAGTTTTTGGTTTTACCCTTTACTTTAATAGTGCGGACCTTTGTAACATCAACTTCAAACAAAGTTTCAATTGATTTTTTTATTTCTGACTTTGTAGCTGTTATGTCAACCTTAAAAACTTGCATGTTGCTATTTTCAGCTTGGAGCGCAGCTTTTTCTGTAACATGAGGGCCACGAATGACGTGATACATGCGTTCTTCGTTCATGACAACCACTCCTGAATTTTTTCTATCGCAGCTTTAGTTGCAATCACTTTCTCATGAGCAACCAAACTAACAGGATTAACACCCGCCACGCTAGTAACTTCACATTTATGCAGATTGCGCGATGACAACTCTAAGTTCTTATCCATATCATCAGTTAACAAAAGAACATCACTTGTTCCCGCTAGTTCGTTAAGCTTAGCAATGAGAGTTTTGGTTTTAGGCTCGTCAATACCAAAGCTATCAACCGCAACCAAACGATCATTTCTGACCAACTCTGAAAGAATTGAACACATTGCACCGCGATACATCTTCTTGTTCATTTTTTTAGAATGATCACGATTAGTTGCTGCGAACGTCACGCCACCAGATCGCCACAACGGGCTTCTGATTGTTCCAGCACGAGCACGACCCGTACCTTTTTGACGCCATGGCTTTATACCACCACCACTCACATCAGAACGACTCTTCTGTGACTTAGAACCTGAACGACCACCAGCCATATAGGTTACGACTGCTTGATGCACAAGCGTCTCGTTAAAATCTTTTGCGAAAACACCCTCAGACAAAGTCAGAGCATCACCATTTACTACTTGTAATTCCATAGCTATCTACTACCTTATGCTTTCACAGCGGCTTTAACGACGATGTCACCACCCTTAGATCCAGGCACTGCACCCTTTACTAATAATAGGCTTTTCTCAACATCTACGCGAACAACAGTCAAGTTTTGCTGGGTACGTTGCACATTACCCATATGACCTGTCATTTTCTTACCTTTAAATACACGACCTGGGGTTTGACATTGGCCAATTGAACCCGGCGTCCTATGATTAATAGAGTTACCGTGTGTTGCATCTTTACCAGCAAAGTGATGGCGCTTTATAACACCTGCAAAACCTTTACCTTGTGAGGTTCCAGTAACATCAACTGCTTGCCCTTCTTCGAACATTGCAACTGTAACGTCACCACCTAATGCAAAATCGCCTATCTCATCAAGTCGTGACTCACGAGTAACTGTTCCTGCTTCAACACCTGCTTTCGCATAGTGCCCAGCTTGTGACTTAGTAACTCGAGATACTTTCTTAGCACCTGATGTCGTTTGAATTGCTGTATAACCATCGCTTTCAACTGTCTTTACTTGAGAGATCCTATTAGGTGTCATCTCTAATACAGTCACTGGCGTAGCGGAGCCATCCTCATTATAGAGGCGGGTCATTCCCACTTTACGACCTACTAGACCGATTGCCATGTTAACTTCTCCAAAATTCTTATGTTTTGCCTCTCCCTAAGGCTGCTTCGACAATCCGCAAGGGGTCAAAAGCAGCCTTAGAAAAAAGTGGCCCGGAAGATCCGAGCCACTTAGCGAGCGGCGCAATATAGCAGAAAAAATGCTATTAGTTAAGCTTTATTTGCACATCTACGCCAGCAGCCAAATCTAGCTTCATAAGCGCATCTACAGTTCTTTCCGTTGGATCAAGAATATCCATCAAACGCTTATGCGTTCTGATTTCATATTGATCACGAGCATCTTTATTTACGTGCGGCGAAACAAGAATCGTAAAGCGCTCCTTACGTGTAGGCAAAGGAATTGGACCTTTTACACGTGCACCTGTGCGCTTAGCTGTTTCAATGATCTCTTTAGCAGAACGATCAATCAAACGATGATCAAACGACTTAAGGCGAATACGAATTCTTTGACCTGACATAATTTATTACTCTTAAAAGAACTATTCTTTACTAATAAAGAATTAAAAATTTAATTAATTTATAACAACCCAAGCAGTTCTTATTTAAATAGAATACAACTTGAGCATCAAAAAATATAATTAAGCTATAACTTTAGCAACCACACCTGCACCTACTGTGCGTCCGCCTTCACGAATCGCAAAGCGTAGACCTTCATCCATAGCGATGGGGGCGATTAACGTTACGGTTACTTTTACGTTGTCTCCC
>JAZGES010000025.1:0-3525 GCA_036478935.1 Thiotrichaceae bacterium | reverse complement strand
AAGCTCGCAAGCGATTAAACATGCTAGAAAGTCAAAGTGCACCAGCCCCTTCTATGGGTGAAACACTGCCTTTAGCACTAGGGTTTCCTACAGATACAGATGAAACCGCAGAAGCTATCAAAAAAGCGGTATCTGCTATAGATCCCGATGACTTAACACCAAGAAAGGCTTTAGAAGCACTCTATCAACTAAAAAAACTTTTATCCGTGGATTCATAAATTGCCCTCGGCAAAAAGCACTCAAGAAATTGAGCAGAGGTAATGGGTGAATTTTTTAGGAAAATTGCTATAATCGCTGGCTTGCTTGCGTAACTCAGCTGGATAGAGTGCTCCCCTCCTAAGGGAGATGTCAGAGGTTCGACTCCTCTCGCGAGCGCCAAATTTATTGGAAGCTGCTTCCCTCTTTATAAGCCTATGAATAAAGAGGAAGCAGTGTACCTTTAACTAACAAGTATTAACAAGTCCTTGTTTATAATACTAAACCCATACATTCACCAATTCATACAGCGCTATCGCCGTTGCTGTTACAACATTCATTGATGTATTGTCCCCATACATAGGTAGATGAACCGTGTAATCTGAGACATCAAGCAACCCTTGCTCAACCCCTTCACTTTCTGACCCAACAATAAGACACACTTTATCAACAAGTGAATTTTTCTGTTCTCTTACAAATTTGCGCAAATCCTGACTAGTTGATGTGATCTCAAGGCTGATAATTGTATAGCCTTCACTCCTAAGCTTTGTAACCAGTTCAACCTCTGATTCTATAAAGCTATAATCCACTTTTTTATGAGTAGAGCGTGCAGCTTTCCTAATTTTCAGGTTTGAGGCAGTTTCTGATAAACCAGATAAATAGAGCTTTTCCACACCAAAAGCATCCGCAACTCTAAAAAGACTCCCTATATTTCCTGCAAGACCTACTTTATTTGCCAACAAACGAATAGGGAATTGTTTAGCCATGAATGTGGTTTCCTCATGCTTTAATTGAATATTTTTATCATTTGCCATGTAAATCATTATCCTCCTTACTCTCTGTATTAACAATGAGACCGAAAACCTCCCTATTGATAGATCGCAATTACTATATTAGATTTTACTAATATAGTAATTGCATTATTACACCTATTTAAAAACACCGACTGGATAAATTATGAGATTTAATATTCAAAAAGGAGAAACTTATTCTCCTCTTTACTTCCTTGCATCGTTGGGTGCGGGAGGTATTGTCATCAGCTTTTTTATGTACTTGATGTTCATGGCACCTCATGAAGGCTCCCCTATTCCCCAATGGGGTCATGTTTTAGCAGCCGTCACTAGCAATAATGTTTATCTTCAAGCGTTATCAGTTACTGCCGCCATTGGAATCATTTTATTTGCCATCATGCATTTTTATTTGCTAACGATGAACATTATTGCTTACTCTCTATTCAAGAAAACCGATGATTTCACAGCATTAAGAAACTCGAATGCTGAAATACAACTAATGGCTATCCCGCTAACCTTAGCTATGACAGTTAATGTATTTCTAATACTTGGCTCACTCTTTGTACCTGGATTATGGAGCATCATAGATTGGTTGTTCCCAGTAGCTTTCCTAGCTTTTCTTAGTGTTGGCATCTATGCGCTAAAGATTTTTATTGGTTTTCTTGCTCGTGTACTAACATCAGGAAACTTCGATTGTTCTCGCAACAACAACCTTAGTCAGATGTTAGCTATCTTTGCATTTACTATGGTTGCTGTCGGCTTTTCTGCTCCTGCTGCTATGTCTCAAGATCTGTTTATGTCGGGAATCAGCTTGATTTTCTCAATTATATTTATGAGCATCGCGGTTCTATTCGCCATCACTAAATTTATACTAGGTTTTCGTTCTATGTTTGAACATGGCATTGAAACGGATAATGCCGTATCACTCTGGATTACCATACCTATTTTGACCCTGATAGGTATCACCCTATTTCGCTTAAGTATGGCTACCCATCACAACTTTGGCACGCATAACGATGCCATTGATGGCTTAACCCTGTTTACTGCTATCGGTGGTTTGCAGCTTATGTTTGGCATACTGGGTTATGTGGTGATGAAGCACTTGGGGTACTTTAAGAAATTTGTATCTGGAACAGCAAAAAGTGCTTCTTCGTATGCGTTGATATGCCCTGGTGTTGCCGCTTATGTCGTTAGCTTTTTCTTTGTACATCAAGGCTTGGTAGCTACAGAAATGGTTGAACAGTTCTCAATCGGGTACTTTGTCTTGTTTATTCCGTTAGTGCTACTACAAATGCAGACTATTCGTGTGCTACTAAAGCTTAATGGGAAAATGATAAGCTTCCGTAAGCAACCTCCTATATTGGTATCAAAAATGGTTTCCTAACCTCAAAATTGGAATCACACTATTTTCAGTGGTGTAATTCCAACAAGTTATTCATTTACTCACTGGAATTGCTTTACCTATTCCTCGTTGATCAGAAGCAGCAGAAATCACCCCTGATTTTTTATCTTTAATCACGATATGCATATTGCCCCAAACACCGTCATTCTCTGAAGTTTGATGTCCACGATTTTCTAAAGATTTAACCATTTCGGTAGCTAACGAGCCCTTTTCATATTGAATATGATCAGGTAAGTATTGATGATGATAGCGAGGTAAATTGACGATCTCATCCGCCGCTTTCCCTTCATAAAAGCCCAGGCTTCCCAGCAATACCATAGTAATAATTCGACTGCCTCCCGGTGTACCAATCACTGCCAATCGATCATCTGTTTCCAAAAAAGTAGGCGACATACTAGATAACATCCGCTTGCCCGGTTCAATGGCATTAGCTTTCGCACCGACTAGGCCATAACCATTGGGAGCGCCAGGTTTTGAGGAAAAATCATCCATCTCATCATTAAGTAAAACCCCTGTACCTTCAGGAATAAAGCAAGAGCCAAAAGGATAGTTGATAGACAGGGTTGCAGCTACACGATTACCCTCTTTATCAATAATCGAAAAGTGTGTGGTATCGGTGCCTTTATATTGATCTCGCCACGTAGGCGCAAGCGTATTACTTGGGGTTGCTTTGTCCTTCCGTATGGATTGGCGCAGCCCCTTAGCATAATCTGGATCTGTTAACAGTTTTACGGGAACATCGACAAAATCACTGTCTCCCATATATTCTGCACGATCCCGATAACCTCTGCGCATGGCTTCTGTGATGAGATGTATTCGCGTGCCTTCATCAAGCTTATGCAAGGCGTAACCTGACAGCATATTAAATATTTCACTCAGTACAATGCCACCGGATGAAGGTAATGCTGCTGAAGTAATAGTCATACCTTTATAATAGGCTTGAACAGGTTCACGGAGTTTGACTTGGTAATTTTTTAAATCATCTATTGTCCAAATTCCACCTGCTTTATGTACGCCTTCAACTAGCTTTTCGGCCACTTCACCTTGATAAAATCCAGCTCTCCCCTTTTCAGCTATCAGCTCTAAAGTATGAGCAAGGTTGGGCTGTTTTATCAAAGTACCTAATTCAGGAATATC
>JAZGES010000024.1:0-5352 GCA_036478935.1 Thiotrichaceae bacterium | reverse complement strand
CCCAAACTTTCCGCTACCTTGGGATCAAGAAAAAGCAAAAAGTGGTTGTCATCGGGAATAAGTTTTTTGGGAATATGTCGATAAGAAACTATATTCACATGCCTGATAATGAACTTCGTTCTTTGAGAGTTGATGTAGGCACTGCATCTTCGGATATCAACTCCATCCTGAAAAAGAAACTCAACCATAGAGTGACTTTTGTCGATCCGCACAAACTAGTGTGTGGTAATTCTACGACCTGCCCTGTGTTTACTAATAATTTGCGATTAATATCTTATGATGGCAGGCACTTAACAAAAGCTGGCGCTCGTTATATTGGTAAGATTTTGTTTCAAAGGTCGGCATTGGGTCAAATTTAACGTTAGCAGTATCTTTGTATTAATAATTGCAAAAGTCCGTTCAGTTGTTACCGAAACTGATTAGAATCGCAGTGAATCAAATGGTAGCTCGTCATTGCTGAAGCTTTAAGAATCGCTAAAGCTCATCTAATCTGGCGGAGGCCAGAATCCATGTTACCGTTGGCGCTATGCTTCAATGATGGATACCGGTCTTCACCGGTATGACGGAGCTGCCTTAGTTTTGAGCCGCTTAATCTGCATCGTTTGATGCTGAATAGAATTTTTGCAACTATTAATATGACTTAATTTATAACCCAAGGGTTAATAATCTCAACACCTGTTGGCTCAAAATCACTAACATTTCTTGTCACAACCACCATCCCATGCACTAAAGCAGTTGCAGCTATTAAGGCATCTCTATCAGAGCGAGGGTCGGGAACATCTAGCTTAGCACAAGATTGAGCAACAGCAGTATCTACAGGCAAAATGCGGTTTGAAAATGCAGGCAAGACATGAGTATTTAGCCAAGTACGAAGTATTGTTCCTTGTTCTGAATCTTTCCTTTCAATCAAGAGAATACCTGTTTCAAGCTCTAAAATAGTTATTGCGGAAAGGTAAAGACTAGATACAGGAATGCTTTCAGCCCATGCCAACACATTAGCATCCATTTTTCCTGTTGTTGACTTTCTCAGCTCAGAAATCACATTGGTATCAAGTAAATACACTTAGGCTTAATTCTCTACGAAAAACCTGCTGGACGATAAAGCTCTTTATCTAGACGAGGTACCTCAAAACCAATACCTGCCACATCTGTACCCAATTACTACATTTGACTTTTTACACCTATCTACAGAAGCTAGCAGCCAAACAAGCCGTTAAGGATGGTTATCCCGGCATTGATATTTTATTAAACCAGTATCGAGCAGGTATGAAGAAAATTCTAACCGCTCTTAATAGTGAGCTACCCTCTTTTGATAGTGAGCCCAACAGTAGCCAACGACGAGAACAAGTCCAAGACTGGGTTAGCGAGCAGTTCTCGCCACAAGCAGGTGAGCTTGTTTCATTAGCTGACCTTCCCAAGATCCTTGTACATCAATTGGTACGCACGGGCAGCCGCCAGTTAGCCAAAGCCGAAGTAGTAAAACGAGCTGAGTCTATGGTTGAATCTACGACCAACCTATTGGAACAAACAGAAAGAAGACTGAATAGCCATAAAATGCGCGGGCAAAAAGGCTTTAAACCTATTAAGTGTGGCTATATGGGTGACTTCTTATCTGAAGACTTATTACGCTTCCAGCCCATTGATGAAACTAAAAAAGATACCGATGGCGGCAAGATCAATAGCCAGCAATACCAGATACTTCAAGCCACTTTAGCTTACTATGGCGCACATATTGACCAGCCCCCTAAAGTGGTTGAATTGCTCAAAGATTGTGGGCTATTAGAAGGAGAATTTAAGCACCCTTTCCTAGCTAATCTAAATCTACAAAGCAAGCCTGACAAGTATTCTGGTTTATTGAGCTTTTATCACGCCTACCTGACGGCAAGAAAGCATTATCTACAGGGCTTTATACAGAATTTGGCTAAACAACCCACCGTAACCAACTTACCCAAATGGCTAAGGCTAAGAACACCTTCAACGCTAGAGAACTGGTTAAAAGATTACAAAGATGATCAAGGGGATATTAAGGTGAAAGCGTTACCTGTACCCAAGCACTTTTTCTACCAGCCTATTCTGAATATGGTTGCATCACAAATTGAAACCACTCCAGAAGCACTGGAGAGTAAAGGCATGCAGCGGTTTATTCGTAATGGTAAGGAGGTTGAGGTTCGCCCTGCTATTAGCTGGTTGATTAAGTACTATCTAGCTCAACAAGAAGATGGGGCTCAGCAGATGTATCGTGAATACAATCGTAGCCATAATCTCTTTGATACGCATCTTGATACACGCAAAGGTGTCAGGATGTTCCAAGAAAAAACAGTGCATTATTTACCTGAGATAGATCGTAAAAAATACCTTGTAGAGATACAGCAGAAAGTTAAAACACTTAACGACGATAAGAAAAAAGATCAGTTTATTGGGTTGCTTAAATCCTATAAACGTACAGAGAGACAGATTCGACATGCCTCTATTCAGGATATGGTGTTGTTCTTATATGCCAAGAAAAATTTAAACAAAAAGATATTGCCTATCCCTACTGATAATCTAAAGTTGAAGAGCATTGAAAATACACTATTAAACACACCCATCAATATTGATCTTGATGTACCAAATACCGACAAAACGTTACGCAAAGAAGCCTGTAAAATCAGGAATCTTGGAGAGTTTCAATTACAAGTTAGAGATAGGCGATTACCCTCACTTCTCAAATACTATCCTGACAACCAAGAGCCGATTAATGCGGATGAGATTCGTGCTGAATTGGCTAGTTATCGACGTGCCCGTGTTAATGTAATGAAATTAGTGCATCAGCTAGAGAAAAGTATTATTCAATGCTGTGGTTCAATAGCTGAAGATGCTATCCCTGATGATTTAAAGAAAGATTTTGGTGGGCGACATGGTGAATATCTTTATGCTTTGTATCGCCGTTCACAGAAATTAAGTAAAGATTTTGATAAGCAGGGATTTATCAATGTGCGCTTAATACGAAATGCCTTATCACATAACCAATACCCTGATGTTGAGGCGTTTAGTAAGATACAGCAAGCGGTTAGAGCTGAAGATACTCCTCAGAATCCAACATTGCATCGTAAGGTGGCAGAACGGTTTTTTGATGAAATGGAAAGCATCTACAAGCCGTGGCTAAGCTTTTTAAAACAGCAGCAATTAACAGAGGCATAGATAATGGATTTATCTTGGTTTTCATCCCCTTCAGATAGTTGGGCAACCATAAGTTCTAGTTTGATTACAGGTGTAGCAACATTTCTTTCCGTTGCTATCGCGGCTTATCTTACCTATATCTATACAAGGGATCATAGCCATGCTGTACATAACACGTCTATAAGGGTAGATCGCTTAAAGCGAAATGTCGAAGCGCTTGAACACATGTGGGAAGCACTGTCCTATACTTCAATTGGAGAGGGTGAAAATGCCATGATTCGCTGGCGAAAGCGAAAAGGCACTAAAGTTTACTTCATGCATTTTGGCAACCTGAAAGCCTTTTTGACTCAAGAAATGAGTGAGGTGTTTTATAAGAAGCATGCAGGCTTATATCTATCCAATAATATTCGTGATCAATTCTTTGCGTATAGACGAGTCTTAATGGGGTTTTACCTGCGCTATGAGAAAGATGAGAATGTAGCTGATGACTCTTTAATTGGAATGGAAAATCCAGAATTGGCAGAGGAATTGAGTAGTATGTATGACGGGTTAAATAATGACCTTAAAGTAGAGCTTAATAAACTTTATGGGGAGCTTTTGATTAAGTAATATTAGTTAATATTTGAGGTGGGAAAATATAGTATAAGTGGCTGTAATATAGTCAACACACAGTATGAAAATTAAGCAAAAAAATACTAAGTCCTGTATATCCCATTTGATATATATGAAAAACCTTCGCAATGATCTGTTTTATCATTGGATTTTGAAAGCTAGAGGGTTTGAGAGCCTACAGATTAGAGGTAGGACTAAGACTTGTCGAGCTTACAGAGTTTGAACAACCTTGAAGGTTTGAGAGCCTACAGATTAGAGGTAGGACTAAGACAAAGACGGATATGCCTCCCTCTGCATTTTAGTTTCGTTTGAGAGCCTACAGATTAGAGGTGGGACTAAGACTTAATCAGTATTAAGCCACTGATATATTCACTTATATTTTTATGATCACCATTTTAATCGCGCCAAGATCACTAATTTTTTGGCGCGAATATTCTCTATAATCGAGCCATGGCTTTTATAAGTGTTGTCTGCTGTATAGATCAAGCTGGCCTTTAGCAAAAAGTATGACTATCACTTCATTCTAGCTCTTACGCTCATTCTCCTTATTTGATGTGTTCAATTCTATCAGTTATACTAATTGATATAGTTATAGCAACAGAGATACAAGTGAGGTTGAGATGTTAAGAGAAGCACCCGCCATGACAGTACGCCAAAATCTTGGTGAACTGCTTAGTGAAGTACAATATAAACGAGACCAAGTAGTGATTACGAAAGCGGGAAAACCTGTTGCCGCTTTGATTGATATGCCTTTATTTGAACGACTAAGACAAATGGATGAAGAGTTTGAACGCATGACGCTACAACTTCAGCAATCCTTTAGTGATATGCAAGAAGCTGAAGTTAATGATTTGCTAGAAGAAGCTATTCAACACTCTCGTAATATTTAGTCATCAGGAAGATAAATGAAGGTCGTTATTGACACGAATATTCTATTGTCAGGGCTCATGTCCCCAAATGGTATTCCCGGTAGAATCGTTCAGGCTTGGCGTGATAATTGCTTTGAGTTGGTGTTGAGCCAGTTTCAACTGGATGAGATTGGTCGAGTGTTGTCCTATCCAAAAATACAGAAGCGTCTTGGGTGGGATCAAATCCAAATTGCACAATTTCTTAAGCAGCTTTTTATGCGGTCAAACTATTTAGGGGAGATTCCTGTAGTTGCTGTAGTACCAGCGGATACGAATGACAATCTTATTCTATCTGCCTACATTATTGCTGAGGCTGAATATTTAGTTACTGGAGATATTGGAATTTTGGACTTAAGAGAACAATATAAAATCCTGACAGCTAAAGAATTTGTTCGGCTACTATAGCTTTACTCTTTTAACAGTTTACGTATAACACCCAGCGCATGATCAACGGGCACAGCATGAGGTAAAAACTCACTGATCTTGCCATTTTTGTCTAACACAAAGATAAACGAGGTATGGTCAACCAGATAACCTGCTGCTGTAGCCCCTTCTGCTTTGCGATAGATCACGCCATAGCGTTCGGTGATTTCATCTAACTCTGCTTTTGTTCCTGTTACACCGATAATATTGGGATGAAAGAATTTTGTGTATTCTGCTAATTTTTCCGGTG
>JAZGES010000023.1:0-8071 GCA_036478935.1 Thiotrichaceae bacterium | reverse complement strand
AAAAGAAAGGCTTCTTTAACATTATCAACATGAGAAGAACCTTTTTCTGCCATACCAATGTAGTACAACAGATTTTTCTTTATATCATTAATTTCAGCTATATTTTCAAGCTCATCTTCATCTGTCTCAGCAAATTTTTCAATCAGACGCTCCATATTGCCCATCACCATTTTCACGGCTACACCATGGTCAAGTCTATTCTCTCTAAGCCCTTGAGCAAGTGCTTGGGATAACCACCACAGCACACGAATTGACATTTTTTCATTAATTCGCATCAAGTCATGGCTTAGTGTCTGGATTTTTTGGAGTGCCTTCTCGGTATGCTTATCACCAAACCAAGCAAGTAATGCTTGTTGGAAGTGCATACGTAAATGACGATAGGTCTGTTGTCTTTTTTCTAAGCCTATCGAAATATATTCATCAGTACCTATTTGGGTGTTACTGATTGCACCATCCTCTGGGAGGAAGACTAATAACTCAGAAAGTAATTCAGCACCTCGCGCCGCCCTAAGCTCATTTAGTAAAGGTAAAATAACGACAGGGAGGTCCGCATAGCCATCTTGTAGATGCTGTAAATATTCAACAACCTGTGTTGAGCTTTTCTTCAATATATCAAGGCTAGTCTCAAGATCATTAGTTTTTTCAGTTAATAAGTCATCCACTAAAGCATGCATTTCAAGCGTTAAGCGCTCTCCACCTTGAACCCCTGTCATTTTCATAGTCAGAGTGATTTCTGACAAGGCCTCAAGACATTGCTCCAATAAAGTCTTATCATTAGGCTCACTTTGAGAGCTGTTAGAATAGTTTTTAGAGTAACTTTCTAAATCACTATTCACTTGCTTCAACTGCTGTTCTATTTCTTGTTTAACCCAACTAACACGGGTATCTAGACTTGCTTTATCGGAAAGCATATATCACCTTATTATTGTTATTATAATTCAGAAGTTGCTGAGCGTTCCCAACAACTACCTAAGTTCACTTAGAGCATTATCTCAACTCTTATGCTATTTCTCTTTCTTTCATCTGAGACGTAGTAGTATTTTCTCTGATGTCATTATTTCTTTTACTCGTAGTGCTGTCGCTGCCTGCATCAATAGTATTATCCTTTACACTTAACTGGCCAACCTTAGCTTCTATCGAAGAGCTAGGTAACTTAAAGCGATAAACAGAAACTTGTAACTCATTTGCTGTACTTGTTAAGCTGTTAATTAACTCGGTTGTTTCACTGACACGTTCAAAAGCTTGCAGCGTAATATCTTGGATAGACACCATTTTCTTTTGTGTCCGCTTGGATAGTTCGGATTGTTCTTTGGTGACATGAGCGATTTTCATCATCAGTTTAGCAATTCGTACTGATTCACTTTCAACATCACTCAATGCTTTTCCAGCATCTTCTGCTGAAGCGGTGCCGCTCACCACATGCGAAATGGTTTCTTCCATCGCAACAACCGTTTTTTGAGTATCCATCTGCATAGTTTTTACTAACACATCCGCTTTCTTAGAGGTCGCTACCGCCTTTTTAGCTAACTGCTGAACATCTTCAGCAACACTTCCAAAGCCCTTCCCTGCATCCCCTGCACTACTCATCTGAATAGAAGCATTCAGTGCTAATACTTGTGTTTGTTCAGCAATTTCATTCATCAACTGAGATATATGGCTCACTTCCTGAGAGCTTTCACTCAACCGCTTTATACGTTTTGCGGTGATTTGAACTTGCTCGCGAATAGCGTGCATACCCGATAGGGTTTTACGAACTGTATTCGCTCCTTGACGAGATATCTCAAGAGACTTGTTGGCAACTGCTGAAGAGTTAACCGCAAAAACAGATACTTGTTGAACATTTTCTGCAATCCGATTAATCGCAGTGGAAGCAGATAATACTTCATTGCTTTGATCTTTACTGGCTCTTGATAAGTCTTCCGCTGTCTTATCTGCCTTTTGTGCATAATCATTTAAGCGCCCGGACGTGCCATTGATTTTAGTCACTAAATCACGCAGGGCATCTACAGTATGGTTAAAAGCACCCGCTATTGAACCTGTAATATCTTCAGAAATACGTGCCGAAATAGTCAAATCACCTTGTGAGAGAGCCGTCATTCTATTCGTCAGATGCATAATGCCATCTTGATTACGCTCATTCTCCTCTTCAGTAAGGCGTAAACGTTTACGATGATCGTGAAATAAAGCATAAGCTAAAGTGATCAAGCTCAACATAGACAAGATACTGAAAATATAACCTGCCATGCTGATGTGTTCGAGACTATCTTCACGATTAGCTATCTGTGTCTTCAATGATAAAATACTAGTAAATAATTCCATACCAGTAACTTCACTAGTATTCACCGAGGTGTATATTTGTTGTAACATCATTGCATTATCGAGCAATGCACCAATCTGCACACTCAAATTTCCAAACTGTTTCTCGATTTCTTCAAGATAAAATCTAGCACCCTGATTACTAACGGCCTTAAGGTTTTTTTCTTTATCCCCTCTTAGTAAAATATCCAGCTTATTATCTAGCTTCGTTGTATTACGAGAAAACTCTTGAATAACCATCTGGACATCATTTCTTCCTTCCAGCATTAATAACAAACTATTTTGTAATTGTTGAAATAAAATGAGCTGACTAATAGCAATGTTCAGTTGTTCAACCCCGTCATTCTCTTGCTCCAGCCTCAGTACCACTTGTTCAGCGGCAACTTGTAACGCAGGTAATGTTTCGTAAACTGTTTCTGCATACGCATGTGTTTTAGTAACTGAATCTTTATATTCTAAAATCTGCGCCAGTAACTCTTCATAGGAACTCCATTTGACTCTTACATCATCCAGATTGTCGCTATTCAGTCCAAAACTATTATCATTTTCTTCTTTCTCTAGAGTTAAAAATTTCTTTGCAAACTCATTTTTTTGAGCCTCAATTTGTTCAAAAGAGCCGGTATTACTTTTAACGGTACTAATCGTTGAGGTCATTAATTGTTGAGACAGCAGCGTTAAATCAGCTGCTAATGTAATACGGTTTTTATCGGCAGAGGATTGTCGATAAGAATAGGTGAAGCTCATAATCATTAAAGCCACAAATAGCAATAACAAAAGCAGCGATATCCAAACCGGCTTTCTATTCACGCTTATTGATGGTGAGATGTGAGTCGACATATTTATTATTATTTTTATTGTCTTTTAATTATTAGCGATAACATCCACTAGAATGACTATCGCTACACTTTGTGTTGCCAAAGGAAACTCTGATCAAGTCATCAGTCGCTTCCTGAGTTCCTAAAGAAGATGCACAGAACCAGCAAAGTTAGGCAGTTGCATTAACGACTTCTCTTCTGATTCCAATCGTTGCCGCCAATTCTTCTATATCAAAAACTTCTATTTTTTCTTTTTTATAGGAAAAAGACACTTTATCAAAGCCTTTCTCAGAAACCCGAATGTCTGATAATTCAGTATCATCAGACCAGTAATCACAACTGCCAATAACCTTATCCACTAATAGTCCAATATTCCCATTCTGCTGAGATATCACCACAACGGACCTGTCTTTTAAGCCTAATGTTGGGTTTTCTTCGTTCATCAACATTCGTAATTCAACTAATGGAATAATTGCGCCTTCATAACTCATTAAACCCACTAACCAACGACGGTGATCGATAACTCGGGTCACTTTCTCAGAGGAAACTATTTCTTTTAAGCAGTCGCGTTCGACTAGTACTTTTTTATTAGCAACCTGCGCTAATACGCCACCCCAACCAGAAATAGCAGCCTTTTGGTGCTTATTTCTTTCATGTAGTAACGCTAAGCCGACCAATAAATCATACGACGTCAACACAGTATTATTTCCTTCATTTAGCAATAACTAGGTGTAGTAGGAGTAAGGAGCGAGAATTTATATAAACTCTGGCAGCAACTCTTCTTCTGTTTCTTCTTCAAAGTGAGTCTGCATAATAATCGCAGCAATCAAGTCATCATGTGTAAATGGCTTTGTTAAATACTGTTCTGAACCTGACAAACGACCTCGAGCCATATCAAATAAGTTATGTTTGCTTGATAGCATAACGACAGGTATATCCGCATACTCATCATTACTTTTGATTAATGCACAGGTTTGATAGCCGTCTAATTTAGGCATCATGATATCCATGAAGATAACATCAGGTCTGTTTTTACTAATCATGGACAGTGACTCAAAGCCGTCTACAGCAGTAAAAACTTCGCAGCCTTTTTCGGCCAGAAACATTTCCGCTGAACGTAAAATAGTCTTACTGTCATCCACAAGCATAATTTTTAGACTACTCAAATCGTAATCTTCAATGTTAATTTCTTGCTTGGTATCTACATCAGGTTGACTGATGGTATGTGATGTATCCATAGGTTTTTATCATTTAAAATTATTATTATTTGATGGGTATATCTATTTAAAGGTACTTCTATTAATTGTACCCAAAGGGCATAGCAAGACTCAAACAAAAACCCTAGCTAATTAAAGATGCTCTTGAAATAAATACAAATCAACTAAGCAGAAGATACCTAAATCTTTTTGAAGTGACAAAAGAAACAGACAAAGGGCTATCTTCCTGTCTCTAATTTTTCGTTTATTTAGTAACGAGGAACCCTCCTCCTCTTAAGCTATTTCAAGAAAAATGATAGTTACTCCACAGGACGGTTGAGCTTCTTAAGCTTGAGGAAAGTGGAAGTTAGAATGTTAGCGTTACATGGAATAACTTGAATAGTTATTCCATGCTCCTTCCTTCATACAACAGGCTATGAGGTCTCACTATATTGCGCGAGGCTTGTAATCACCATTTGGCCAGCAAGGTGCTGATAACGCCTCACCCAAGTTCGCTTCTAATAAAAGTTCCCGCACTTCTAGTAATCGCCCAACCAAACCGGGTTCTATTTCTGCGTAAGCCTCTGGATCTTCAACCCTATCAACCACAATACCCAATAACTCAGTAATCGCATTACCAACTGAGTTTTGTGAAATGGTAACAATCAAGCGTCCTTGATCATCACGATACAAAATTTGCTTGTAGGCAGGGCGCCAACGTATTTCATTTGCAAACTTAGGATCTTGAATCACTTGCTCGCGCAAATCTCTTGCTACTCGAATAAACAAGTTACTACTTAATAGCACATCATTAATTTGTGATGGAAAAGTTGCATCATCAGGAATAGTTTCTTCACCCGTTGCCACTAATGTGAAGAAGGTTTGATAAAAGTCGAGAAAGCCCAACAATACTTGTTCGTACTCATGCCAAAAGTATTGGTCTTTAAGTTTGTCTTGTCCACCTATTACTTCCCATGAAGGTAGTCCTTGAGGATAACCTGTTAACTCCAACGCTCCTTCTTCAGACAACATCGGCTTTAGTATTTGTAAATCTAGAACATCTAAGAATTGACGATAAACATCACTCAACTGCCTAAGAAATAAAGTATTATGACCACTATCTGTTAAATTGGGGTCATTTGGGTTTGCGACCTCAGATGCTGCAAGTTCATCTTTTGGAAACACCATAAAGTGATTATGGATCATACGAATACTGGGCACACCGGGTTTATTCAATGGCCATGTTGAGTCTAAGCTAGCCTCTCCACATAGCACTAAGTGCTTTTTCGGATCAGGATATTTGTCAAACATATAATCACAAATAATTTGTGTCATTTGCTGCCAGACTTTCTTCTGCTTGCGTTGCATTTGGTCACGGCGTACCGGCCTACCCAATGGATCTAATATGCGTCTAGACACATCTAAAATAACAGAGGTATCAAATTCTGCGCTATGACCTACTAATTTTCGATACATTAATAAGTCTTCAGGTGTTCTAAAAAGACCGTTTTCTTCTGCTAGATTTTTTAGGTTGGCAGGACTATTAAAAAACTCAACGCGAGACATCCCCTCCGGAACAGACAGTGTCATACTGGGTCGAGGAGTTACAACAATACGTGGAGTTAATTTCATACTTGTCCTTTTGTTATAGACCTTTTTTACAAGGCCTCATATTAATTAAGCTTTCTTAACAGCGCCTCTGATCAATCGTCATCGTTCGCACCAAACAAACTAACGATAATCAACAGTGCTGCACCTATAGAGATACCAATATCCGCCACATTGAATGTTGCAAAATGATAGTCGGGGTTAAGAAATGGAACTGGAAAATGAAAGTCGATAAAGTCTATGACTTTCCCGGCTAAGACTCGGTCAATTAAGTTTCCTATTGCTCCACCAAGAATTAACGCTAAGCCAATAGCTGTCCATTTCTCAGTTTTTGGCAGTGTTCGCAGCCAGTTCAGAATAAACAAACTAACCGAAAATGCGAGAACTGCAAAGAACCAACGCTGCCAGCCTCCTTGTCCTGCTAAAAAGCTGAACGCAGCACCTTCGTTGTACCACAACGTCATATTCAAGAAAGAGGTGACTTCTACGGGTACGCCTTTAGTAAGGTTTGCAGCCGCCATCCATTTTGTGAGCTGATCTACAAAAATAATGATGGCAGATATCCACGTCCATCTAAGCATAGTGGCGCACCTCTCCCTCACCCACTACATTTTCTATACATCGATTGCAAAGCTCAGGGTGCTCTTTATTAAGCCCCACGTTTTCACGATGATGCCAGCAACGAACACACTTTTCGTGAAGTGCTACATGAGCTTCTATCCAAAGATTATCTTCACCTTCCACAGCAACAGATTCAGCAGGAGCAGTATCCGCTTCAATCACTTCAGCGCCAGAGGTGATTAAGACAAAGCGCAGTTCATTATCCAGCTTTTGTAGTGCCTGATATCGCTCACCATTACAATAAACTTTCACTTCCGCATCTAACGATGAGCCAATCTCATCAGCAGTACGTAGCTTTTCAAGCTCTTTGCTCACTGCTTCACGTACTGTAAAGATATGTTTCCAGTCAGTTTCACTAATAGCAACGTTTGTATCTAACTCTGACAACACGCCATACCAGCTGGTGAACAGCACATGCTCTGCTTTATGACCCGGTAAATGCCCCCAAATTTCCTCAGCAGTAAAACTGGTGATCGGTGCAAGCCAGCGCACCATTGCTTGTAAAATATGAAAAGAGGCACTCTGTGCAGAGCGTCTAGCCTTACTATCTGCAGCCATGGTGTACTGACGATCTTTGGTAATATCCAAAAACATGCTGCTCATATCAACGGAACAGAAGCGCAAGATTTCTTGATAGACGTAATGAAATTGATAGCTGTTGTATGAGTCTAATAGTTTCTGCTGCGTCTTAGCTGCTTGTGAAATTGCCCATTGATCAAGTAATAGCATATCCTTGATAGGAATCAGGTCTTTAGCTGGATCAAAATCACTTAAATTAGCTAATAAATAACGAGCTGTATTTCGGATACGACGATAGCCGTCCGCAGTACGCTTGATGATTTCATCGGAGACTGTCATCTCGCGACTATAGTCACTAGATGCAGCCCATAATCGAAGAATATCTGCACCTAACTTATTGTTGATTTTTTGCGGTGAAACCGAGTTATCTCCCGATTTTGACATTTTCTTGCCATCACCATCAACGGTAAAACCATGCGTTAATACCGTTTTGTACGGCGCTTCTCCACGCATCGCCATGGCAGTTTTTAGTGACGACTGGAACCAGCCGCGATGTTGGTCAGAACCTTCAAGGTACAAATCAGCAGGCAGGTCCATTTCTTCTCGACGTTCGATAACCGAAGCATGTGTTACACCTGAATCAAACCAAACATCTAGTGTGTCCATTACCTTGTCATAGTCTTTTGCACTATCACCTAATAACTCTTCAGCTTCTAGCTTGAACCAAGCTTCAACGCCTTCTTTATCAATTCTCTGTGCGACAGTTTCAAATAGCTCATTGGTATCAGGATGTAGTTCACCCGTCTCCTTATGAACAAACAAAGTGATCGGCACACCCCATGTACGTTGACGTGAAATACACCAGTCTGGGCTATTTTCAAGCATACTTTGGATTCGTGCTTGACCCCAATCAGGTAGCCATTCTACGGACTCAGTTGCTTTTATACATTGCTCTCGTAAGCCTGTCTTATCCATGCTGATAAACCACTGCGGTGT
>JAZGES010000022.1:0-2559 GCA_036478935.1 Thiotrichaceae bacterium | reverse complement strand
TCTTTAAGCATGCCGCTATTGCCACATAACATGATATGTGAGTTTTCTTTGTTAATTTTCAGTCCTGCTTTTTCTTCCAAAACGCCACTTTTAATGAGTTCTGGAATTCGTCCTTTAAGCGCTCCTCCATGGTCTTCTCGACTTACTATAGGGATAAATTGAAACTTATTGGGATACTGGTTTGCAAACCGTTCGATGGTTTCCGAATAACAGAGTTCATTAGCATAAGGTACAGCATGCACCAGTATGATTTTTTCAAAGCGTTTCCAGACTTTTTTCGTTTTTAACATAGAAAGGTAAGGGCCCACGCCTGTGCCTGTTGAGAGCATCCAGATGTGTTGAACTTCAGGTATCAGCGATAGTACGAAAAAGCCTACACAAGGTTGAGAAACTTCTAATGTATCTCCTGCTTGAAGCTGTGCCAAAGCATTTGATACTTTACCGTTCGGCACCGTATTAAAATAAACTTCCGCATATTCGTCATCAGGTGTATTGACCAATGAATAGGGTTTGGCTAGTAATTCAAGTTCTCCTTCATTATTTTCAACTTCTACTTGCAAGCGTGCAAATTGCCCTGCTTCGAAGGGTAATAAATCTGCCTTGAAAATGAGTGCAAAGTGACGATCTGTGAGTTTTTTATTTTCGATTACTGTTGCTGAGATCCATTTTGTAGCCATTTCAGAACACCTCTATTATTAATCTACTTCATTAAGGTTGCATAACTAATAGGTCTATAGGTAACTATGATCTTGTCCAATGTGATTATGTGAGAACTATAACATGTATTTTAAATGCATGTTAATATGAATTTGTAATGCCAGAAGATGGAGGGTAGATCTGTTACTACTGTCCTGATTGTCAGAATTTGAGTTAGGAATGGGTGATTATAAGATTGAAAATTACTGAATAGCTTTAAATTGATATATATTAATGACAGCCTAAGCATCAATTAATATGCTTTTATATCTTAATAATAAGTGCTTATTTGCAACTGCTTAGGTTAGATATCAGAATACAGTGAGTAATATCGTTTGAGAGTAACATTTCAGACATTACTTTAAACTTCAACTTAAACTTAAACTACCGAGAGATAAAAATGACCAAATTTACAAAGATTAGTACTTCAATCGCAGCTACTTTACTTATGGCTGTAAGTGGATCAGCAATGGCTGATGGCGCGGCTCTTTATACTGCAAAAGGCTGTGCAGCTTGTCACGGTGCTGATGCAAAGTCACCGATCATGCCTGCTTATCCCGCGATTGCAGGACAAAGTAATGAATACTTAACTCAGCAAATGACTGACATCAAAACGGGTGACAGAAGTAACGGACAAAGTGGCGTTATGAAAGGTGTAATGGCTGCGGTTTCAGACGCTGAGATAGCTGAGATGGCTACTTATATTTCTGGCTTGAAATAGTTTAGTTCTCTTCTTCTACCCTAGGGACGTGCACGTCCCTAGGGTACCTCTGATTAAGTCTCCGTCATTCCCGCGAAGGCCGGGAATCCATCTCAACAAATGGCACTGTGCCTATCTCTGGATACCCGTCTTCGCGGATATGACGATGTTTCTTGAACTTGATCAGGGGTGCCTCTTAACTAACTTTCCTTTCATCTATGAATAGCTTAAAAGCAATTATTGCAGGTACCTTCTTTATAGTTGTAGCAACTTTGTTAATGCAATTAGTTTTTATTCTTATCGCTGTGGGCTATACCAGCCTTGCAAAAGACTATCCGTTTCTAAACGAGATTAGCGGTGTTTTTAGATACCTTATCGCGATCCCTGTTTTTATTGGCATTATGTTTGTAGGTGGCTATATAACAAGCGCAATAGCGAAAGAAAATGTTTACCTTCACTGCTTTGTAGTCGCTGCGATTACTATCGGTGGCATGATGTGGTTTGCTCTGGAAAATACTACTTTAACCCCATCAGGTATTGGTCTTAATATTGTAATGTGGGTTGCTACTATGTTGGGTGGCTGGTATTGGGAAAGAGAAACAAGAAGCTGAGTAACAATTACATGCCTAATACGTTCGTAGTAGGCATCCTAGATTAGGGGCTCCTCTTTTAGCGCCATCAAGTCGATTCAAAATACCCTCTTTATCTTGATTCATATCACCATACTGAGTAGTTTTCTTGGTTCTTAATCCTCCCATTTCCTATCAGCCATTAATTAATAAGCTACTGTTATTGTTAGTCTATAGGTCAGTATTTCATAATATTCTTAAATAATAATCTATTGATGTAGCTCGTCGGTGGAGATACTTCATTGATGTACGTCAAGGTCGATAATCGGGGGAGTGGTAGCATATTTTCATCAGTAATAGCAGGTGAAATATGTCACAAATCAACGCCAGTAGACGGTTCTTTTTAAGAGGAAAAGTTGCGACTTCAAATGCAGCAATCGCCTCTGTGGTGCGCCCACCTTGGTCTGTTGATGAACCTCAGTTTATTGAAAGCTGTGAACGTTGTGATGATTGTATTACGGCTTGCCCTGAGAATATTTTGGTGCGCGGTGATGGTGGCTTTCCTGAAGTGAATTTTAAGCTGGGCGAATGTAC
>JAZGES010000021.1:0-8559 GCA_036478935.1 Thiotrichaceae bacterium | reverse complement strand
CCCTCGGTTCCTTGATCAAAGAAAGTAATATCTTTGCTCTCGCCCAAGATCTTATTAACCAATAATGAAGGATAGGAGGATAGAATATTGGTTGCCCCCTGAGCCATAAACGTATCAGGGTAATCTTTCTCTTTATAAAGCGATGTACGTGTTGCACGCACTTCTTTTATATCACCAATGATCCCCTTATCTAACTCTGTTAATAGTTGATTAAACGCAGGAAGAAACGCTGTTTTAAGTGCAGAAAGCAGCAATACTTTTTCTTTTTTGGCCAAAGAGAGTAATTCTTTTAATTCGTTTTTGTGTAGTGCCAATGGATTTTCACACAACACATGTTTTTTGGCTTTCAACGCTTTTTTAATCAGTTTGTAGTGTGACTCTAACGCGGTATCAATATAAACAGCAATGATACTGGTATCTAAAAAATCATCGTAATTGTCGTGTCCGAACTTGATGGTTTTATTTTCTTTGGTAAATTTCTTTACCGCTAAAAAGTCGTGTGAATAAATACGCCTAATTTTTAAATTGGGGACATGCTGAGCTTCATCGATAAACGCCTTTGTATCTCGTCCAAGACCCACTATCCCCAGCTTAATTAAACCAAAATTATCTTCTCGAAGTTGGGTGCTGGATATGCCTTGCGTTCGGGGCAGGTACTCAACATGAGTGAATTCGTTTAAATAGTCAAAGGTGCCGATCCAATCATCGCCAATAGCAAAAATATCGACATCATATTTCACCATATCTTCAGCTTTTTGTCTTTTATGCTTTTCTACAATGACTTTGTCAACAAAGTCTAAAGCTTCGATGGTTTCTACACGTTTTTGGGTACTCTCAATAACATTTAACTTGCCGCGTGAACGGTCGTAGTTTTCGCCAGTAACGCCTACTATCAGGTAGTGTCCTAATGCTTTGGCACGCTCTAAGAGTCTAAGGTGACCTTCATGAAACATATCGTATGTCCCATAGGTAATAATTGTTTTTTTACTAATACTTTATTCCTTTTGCTCGTTTTGTTTTCATGTATTTGAGACTATGAAAGTATCATACAAGAATGTCTTTATAGCTCAATACATTCTTTAAAGCTGAAAAATTACAATATTTTATAGAACGCTTATTGAGGTAAGACCGAATGTAATATCTTTATGAAAGCTTCGGGATTTAGAAATTCTTTACCCCACTTTTCATCCAAATCGGCATTAGGCTTCAACGCAATAATTTCATCTAGTGTTTTCCCTTCTGCCAACAGCTTTTGCATACGATCTCTAACCGTTATCAACATATCGTGATAGATCACCAGTGCCGCTTTATCTCCAAGTGGACCATGACCCGGAATGATTTTTGTCTTGTCATCCGCTATTTTAAGAACAGACTCAACAGCAGCAATCATGCCATTGACACTGCCATCACTTGAAGAATCAATGAAAGGATAGAGACCATTGAAGAAGTTGTCTCCCATATGTATGACATTGGCTGTTTTGAAAAACACCATACTATCGCCATCGGTATGACCATTGCTGTAGTGAACCACCTGTATTTCTTGGTTATTCAAGTGGAAAGTCACGGTGTCTTTGAAAGTAATCACAGGTAAAGCAACTTTAGGTGAAGCAGGCACTTTCATATCAAACGCTTCAATGAAGTTATCTTTGGTCATGCGTTGACGTACATTGTCATGTGCAACAATAATCACTTCATCTTTACCCATATTTTCATTGCCACCCGTATGATCGAAATGCCAATGGGTATTAATTAAAAAGCGAATAGGCTTATCAGAAATCTTGCTAATCGCAGCTTTAATTTTAGTGGTTAAAGGTGCAAATTGATCATCTATCATGAAGACACCATCGTCTCCAGTCGATACTCCAATATTGCCGCCTTTCCCCATCAACATGTAGATGCCTTCGCTTACTTCGGTTGTTGTTATTTCAACTTTGCTATATTCGTCTTCCGCTTGTTTTGCGAAACTGCCGGGTGAAAGAGTAAAGGCAAGTAGCAATAAAACTGATGCAATGCTTTGTGGTTTTTTCATTTTGAAATCCTTGTTCTCTGAATAAGCAGCTTGTCATTATGGTGAATACCAGAATTCATCTGCGAACTGGCGCTATGCTTCAGCGATGGATACAAGCATCCGCCGTATGACGGCTACGAAGACCTGATCGGTGTTACCTTAATAGTAGATAAAGATTAAGAGGTCAATAACTCTCTAAGAAGCGACCACTTGTGGAGATAAAGAATCATCCAGCTCTTGTGTTTGTTGTCGTGTCATCCATCTATACTGCTTTTTCTTATCAACCTTATGCACATCCAGCACCGCAACGGCCATATCCAAACCTCTTGGGAAGCTCTGTTGTATGACTGCATGCATACCTAGTGCATCGAATCGTTCTTTGTCTTTTTCATTTTCTACAGCAACCATTAGCGTCAACTCAGGATGGCGTTCTAAAACGATGGGAGCTAACTGGCTACATACTTCATAGTCCGCAAAGGTGATTGCAATGGTTTCAGCATGAGCCATTTTTATCGTATCCATTAAGCGTAAATCGGTAGCATCGCCAAAGCCTACTTTGTAGCCATTGGTACACGCATCAACAAAACAATCATGATCCATCTCAACCGCTCGGTAGCTAATATCATTGGCTTCTAACGCACTGGCTAAGCGTCTACCCACTTCACTCATGCCGACAATAATCACAGACGCTTCTGAAGGTCCACCTGTTTGTTGACCACTCTTACTTTTATCCCAATCTTTTTGAGCCGATTTTCGTGCGATTTTTTGCGCTATATTGACCAAAATAGGAGTCAACGCCATACTTGCGGCGACAGCGATAATTAAGATAGAAGAGTATTCTGCGCCTAGTGCTCCCTGAATCGTGGGGATAGCAAAGATAACGAAGGCAAATTCGCTGCCTTGGGAGAGTAATATCCCCATCTGTAAAGCACTACGTGATGGTATTTGCAGAGACCGAGCAGCAAGGAATATCATGACTGCTTTTATCGCAACTAGGGCAATCGCGACTAAGGCAATTTTCCACCATTCATGCAAAATCACTTGGACATCTAACGTCATACCCACGGTGATAAAGAAGAACCCTAGCAATAAACCACGGAAAGGTTTTACTTCTGTCTGGATGACATGGCGGTAAGGGGTTTCTGAAATGATCATACCTGCTAGAAACGCCCCCAATGTCATTGACAGTCCGAACATGGCAGTTGCGGCAGCGGTTGCTAAAACGATTAACAAAGCAGTGGCTGTAAACATTTCGGTATCTTTAGATTTAGCAATCCAATTGAAGACCGGACCGATGAAGAATCGACCAATCAGTATGGCAATGACAAATGCTGCGAGAGCCTTTAGCGCAGCAATACCAATAATGCTACCTAAAGAGACTTCTGAATCCCCCATTGAACCAGCAAGTATCAGCAGGAAGATGGCGCAGACATCCTGAAAGATCAGTACGGCTGTAGCAGAAACTGAAACAGGACATTGATTTTGTTGGTTGTCTGCCAGTATTTGCGCCGCAACGGCTGTAGACGACAAGGCTAATGTCACACCAATGACGATAGCAAAATCGGTACTCAATCCCATGAAAATAGCAATCAGTGTAAAAGCTCCCGTACACAGAGCGACTTGTAACGGCCCTAACCCGAGGATATCCCGACGTGCATCCCATATATGCCCAATAGAAAAATGCAGCCCAATATCAAACAGCAAGAAAACCACACCTAGTTCAGCTAATAAGTGGGTAGTTGGACTTTCTTCCACCCAGCCAAAACCATGTGCGCCAATAAGCATGCCTGCAAGCAGGTAGCCAACAATAGGACTCATTTTTAATGGACGCATAACGGCTATTGAGAGTATGCCGACAACTAACAGTATAAGAACAGGGAGCAGGTGGTGCGCTTCTTCCATGATGGTTTAATCCATATGACACAATAGGGCTAATGAATATACCGAACCTATCATTGTTTTAATATACTGTTTTAATATATTTTTATAATCACTCTGGTTACTTAGGGATGAAGTAATAATAACTTGAGCAATATAACGCAGAATTTTTATTTCAGGTTGAGTGTTCTCAATAGGCGCATAGTCATTCTATGCAACGATTTGAGAACACTCACCTGAGATAAAAAGGCAAGTTAGATTGGGTGATTTATTATTTCCTCATCCCTTAGCACGGTTTTAGGGGTAATATGGCGTAATCTCAACCTAATTTATCAGGATTTAAGATGTCTCGATTTTTACGTATTGTTATTTTTGCTCTATTAATTGCTGCTATTGTTTTCTTCGGCTTTAGAGCTAGCCAGCCCATGGAAAAGGTATCATCTGCCGATAGCTCAACTATTGACACACCCGCTATTGACACACCCGCTATTGATACAACAATAGTTGAAACTCAAACAGAAGAAATCATATCTCCTGATTTGAAAAATCTCTCCGTTAATGAATCCATTGATGAAAGTGATAAAAAAGAAAAGAATGTAAGTGAGACTGAAAAAGATCTCGAAACTCAAAAAAAGGAAGTCGAAATAGACATCCCTTCTAAAGAAAAAGATAAGTAACTCCTCAATACAACCGTATTACCTACTATAGTTATAGTGCTTGAAGATAAGGCGGAACAATAGAGAAGTTGGGTATAAATACAACTGAATTTACAATCAAAAACCTATGCTACTCATATTGAAAACTCGTGTAGTACGGCTTTGCAAGCTAATCATTACAGAATAAATAGGAGTAATAATCATTAATTCCAGTACCATCATCGCTATAGTCCTACTGCTTATTACTTTTTCTATTAGTTATATGTGGCTGTTTTAATCATTCAGCGAGATTTTTCATCCGCAAATAATCAACTTTTAGATTAAATAGTGGTAATCTGCGAGGTTGCAAGAATAAACCTATTGACACGCAACCATACACGATTATAATTACCGCCCCAACGGCTATGTAGCTCAGCTGGTTAGAGCACATCACTCATAATGATGGGGTCCCAAGTTCGAATCTCGGCATAGCCACCATATTCTAAAAAGGCTTACAGTGATGTAAGCCTTTTTTCATTTACCAAAACACCACAAACTCAAACACGTCTATGTCTCAAGAAATGTCTCAAGAAAAAACCCAAAAAATCAATAAAGTTGTTTTAGCCTATTCCGGCGGCCTCGATACCTCCATCATCGTTAAATGGCTACAAGATGAATATCAGTGCGAAGTAGTCGCTTTTACTGCTGATGTAGGTCAGGGTGAAGAAGTAGAGCCGGCACGAGCCAAAGCCGAAGCCATGGGGCTTACTGAGATATACATTGAAGATCTTCGTGAAGAGTTTGTACGTGATTTTGTTTACCCGATGTTCCGCGCTAATGCGATTTATGAAGGTGAATACCTACTAGGCACGTCTATTGCACGTCCTTTAATCTCAAAACGATTAATTGAAATAGCTAATGATACCGGTGCAGAAGCTATTTCACACGGCGCCACAGGTAAAGGAAACGATCAGATACGTTTTGAATTAGGTGCTTATGCATTGAAACCTGGTGTTAAAATCATTGCACCTTGGAGAGAATGGGATTTAAGCTCGCGCGAGTCTCTCATGGCTTATGCTGAAGAGCATGGCATTCCTGTAGAACAAAAACGCGGTAAAAAATCGCCCTACTCTATGGACGCTAACCTGCTTCATATTTCTTATGAAGGTGGCCCTTTAGAAGATCCTTGGACTGAAGCTGAAGAAGAAATGTGGAAGTGGTCGGTTTCTCCTGAAAATGCTCCTGATGAAGCTACTTATATCGAGATTGGATATGAAAAAGGCGATCCTGTTACGTTGAATGGTGAGACGTTATCACCAGCGACTATGCTAGAGACTCTAAATAAACTAGGTGGAGACAATGGTATTGGTCGCCTTGATATCGTTGAGAATCGCTATGTAGGTATGAAATCTCGCGGTTGTTATGAAACACCGGGTGGGACGATTATGTTAACTGCTCACCGCGCTATCGAATCTATCACCATGGATCGTGAGGCAATGCATCTAAAAGATGAGATGATGCCACGTTACGCAAAGCTGGTTTACAACGGCTACTGGTGGAGTCCTGAGCGCGAAATGATGCAAGCGATGATTGATGAATCACAAAAATATGTGAATGGCACGGTTCGCGTTAAGCTCTATAAAGGCAACACGACTATTGTTGGTAGAAAGTCAGATACCGATTCGTTGTTTGACGAAGACATTGCTACGTTTGAAGATGATGCCGGAGCATACGATCAGAAAGATGCGGAAGGCTTTATCAAGTTGAATGCATTGCGCTTAAAGATCGCAGCTACTAGAGGCAGATAGATTCATGCCAGCTAAGCGTATCGAAGAATTAGAAATCCTCATTACCCAACATGAAGATTCTATCGAGTCGCTTAGCTCAACGATGCATCGGCAACAGCTACATATAGAAAAACTTGATAAATCCATTGAGCTATTGATGCAACGTTTGAAAAATATGCAAGATTCAACAGTGAAACCACTAGAAGATGAAACACCGCCTCCTCATTATTAACAATACCATCACAGCATCATGCATATAGCCATTAGTAGCGATGATGAAACTCAAACTGAAGCTTTGCAACTGTCACAAAAGACAGAAATCCCTTTGCATGATCCTACGCAGCAGCCAGCCTCTTTCCTGTTACACCTCACTCCCTCACACCTTGAACTGAAAGTTACTAAAGATCCTTCTCTAAAACCACTTTATATTGACTTTTTAAATGGAAAGAATAACCATCGGCGACTGTATGGCGGTGGCAAAGGTCAACAGTTAGCCAAAGCAATCGGCCTTAATAAATATAAAAATCCAACTGTTTTGGATACCACTGCGGGATTAGGAAGAGACGCTTTTGTACTAGCAACCTTGGGCTGTAAAGTAACATTGCTAGAACGCACCCTACCGGTTTACTTATTATTAGCAAACGCTTTAGAGCGAGCTCTTCAATCTAATGATCAGACTGTTAAAAAAATCATACACAACATGTCGCTTCATCACATGGATAGCTTGGGTTATTTATCTGAGCTTGAGGTGGGACATTACCCTGATGTCATCTACATCGACCCCATGTTCCCACCTCGGGAGAAATCAGCCAAAGTGAAGAAGGAAATGGCTATGTTTCATCACTTAGTAGGGAAGGATATAGATGCAGAGGAACTCATTGAGGCCGCTTTACCCTGTGCTTTAAAACGTATCGTTGTAAAGCGCCCAAAGTTAGCGGAATGCCTTTACCCTAAACCAGCTTTTCAGCTAATCGGGAAGTCCACTCGCTATGATGTCTATTTACCTTCACCGCCCTCTTCTTGATTATTTTTTTCGGCATTCTGTTGGCTCTCCCACTGACCAATAACTAGCGTAGCTTCTGACTCAAAATAATGAGGTGGAATTTGCAATGAGCTTCCATTGCCTTTGATTAGCTGACCTGTTGTATCGTACAAAATACCACTACAAGTATCTTTTAGTTGGTCGCCCTTTGGCATTAAATATAAAGGACACTGAGCAGCTCCAACCACATTGTAAAAAACAAAATACTCCGCATTAATAGAGCGCCATTGGCTATTCAGTGGGTTTCCCACTTGAAAGTCTTGAGGTGGATTAATTCTCTTAATAATACCAACAGGCCTTCCTGCCCAAGACTCAACTTTCATTTTCCCAGAAACAAATCCGTCCATTGAAACATAAGCGACCTCGCTCTTTTTATCACTTGAAGAAACATCAACCTGTTCTGTTGGATCTTTGACAGGGAAAAGAGAATTTATCATCACCCCCATCACAATCACTACGCCCAACAAAGTCAAAAGTTTCAAAGAAATACTGTATAATTTTCGTCGATCCATTTATCGAAACTCCTAACTCTAGATATGGCCATACTATGACCCCAAAATTCTTTTTTCTTGCTGGTGCTATATCCGGCCTATTCGCCGTTATATTAGGTGCTTTTGGCGCACATGGCATAGAAAAAATAGTAACCCCTAAAGCTTTGGAAGTTTATAAAACGGGTATTCATTACCAGTTCTACCATAGCTTTGCACTTATTGCGGCAGGTATGTTCGCGCACTTCTGGCCTAAAGCAAAGTACTTTAAAACAGCAGGATTTGCTTTTTTATTGGGTATAATTATTTTCAGCGGTAGTCTTTATCTATATACCCTTACAGGAAATAAGGTGTTTGGTATGATTACTCCACTGGGCGGCTTATCTTTTATAGTCGGCTGGGGACTATTAATAACAGCTTTGTGGAAAACTAAAATCTAGTTATTTTTTCATCTACTTTCATCTACAACGGCAAGCGCCCGTTCTAACAAGTGGAAAAAATCACGAGATGTTGTACCTTTCATCTCTTCATCTAAAAAATTGAGCATTTCCTCCTGTTCTCCTCTACTTCTCACCCACCTTTTAGTAATAATAACGGAGTATTTTCGTACTACACGAAAAATTATAAAACCAAGGGTTGATACTAAAACGGAACTTAGTAACATTTTTTTTAATAAAAACCACGTTGCCAAAGCAAAAAGCCCAATAGATAAGACGATTGA
>JAZGES010000020.1:0-4424 GCA_036478935.1 Thiotrichaceae bacterium | reverse complement strand
TGACGGTGACACGCTTAACTTTGGAAGCTCAACATTACCCCCTTATGCGAGCTTCGCTGACAATGGTAACAACACAGCAACACTGACTTTGTCTCCTCAAGTAGGTGATGAAGGAGTTGATACCATTAGTGTCAATGTCTCTGATGGCAATAATGCCGCTGTTGGAGAAACCTTCACGGTAACAGTGACAGCCGCCCCTAGTGAAGACGATTTCATTACGCTAGGAGCATCTAGCCAGCAATCGGGAGGCACTAGTTCAATCAGTTTTCCACATAACCTATCATCCAACAGTAACCGTGCTGTTGTAGTAGGTGTTTCCATTGAAGCTAACGGAAATGTCGGCCGAACCATTAGTATTACCTATGGTGGAGTGGTTATGCATCCTATCCCTGATAGCTTTGCGTTGATTAAGCCGGGTAGCTATGCCATGAGTACGGAATTGTTTTATCTGTTGGAAGCAGAACTGCCTAACTCAGGTAACCAAGCTATTCTGATCAGTCATGATGGTAGTGATGTCAATGCCGGAGCACTGCAACTAAACGGAGTGAAACAAGCTGCTCCCGATGCAGCTGCCACAAGTGCAGTGAGCTCACCTTCGACTATTAGTACCAACATCACCACTTTGAGTAATAACGCCTTATTATTAGATGTCATAGGTGGAGGTCATCCAGAGGGGCGGGCATCATTACAGCCCGCTACAGATCAAACTACCTATTGGGGAAGTAGTGCGCCTAGTAGCCAAGGTCATGGCAGTACCCGTCAAGTGGGTGCAGCAGGAAGCTACAATCAACAATGGTCAGCTAGCAGTCTAAATCGCGCAGCTCATTCTGTGGTAGCGTTTGCACCGGCTGCTAGTGGACCACCTGTTAACCAGCCTCCAGTGCTCAATGCTATTGGTGATCAGTCATTACGAGAAGGTAGTAGCCAAAGTATAACGATTAGCGCAACGGATGCTGATGGCGATGCACTTGTCTTCAGTAGTACAGCACTACCCAGCTATGCCACCTTTGTTGATAATGGTGATGACACCGCGACACTAAACCTTGCTCCCCAAGCAGCAGATATAGGCACGAGTAGTCTTACCATCAGCGTAACGGATGGCGAGAATGATTCGGTCAGTGAGACCATCACGATTGATGTGACAGCAGTCCCCGTCAATGTAGTACCTGTATTAAGTTCTATCGGCGATCAAACCTTACAGGAAGGTACTAGTCAAAGCATAACCGTCACAGCAACTGATGGTAATGGCGATGCACTCACCTTTAGTAGTACGACTCTGCCCAGCTACGCCATCTTTACAGACAATGGTAATAATACCGCTACGTTTGCATTGCAGCCTCAAGTTGGAGATGCCGGAATCGCAACGATTAGCATCTCAGTTACTGATGGTCTGAGTCCAGAAGTGACGGAAACTATAACGGTTGAGATCAGGGTTACACCACCTGTTGATCAGGGTGTTTTAATTAATGAGGTGTTAGCTGGCAATGAAAATACAAACTATGATACGGATCATTATCAATTCTCTGATTGGATTGAGTTGCACAACAATACCAATCAAAGCATCAACATAAGTGGTTACTACCTAAGTGATGATCCTGCAGAGCCAGAGATGTGGCAAGTACCAAGCAATACGGTCATTAGTGCTGGTGGTTATCTGGTGGTCTGGGCTGATAAAACGGATCAAAAAGATAATGAGTTGCATACCAATTTCAAGCTGTCAGCAAAAGGGGAAACCGTCATACTTGCTGATCAAAATGGAGTGGTTGTAGATACCTTAACTTATAGCAAGTTAGATACTGATATTTCAGTCTCCAAGGTGGGCGGAGAAATAGTCTATATGACGCCGACACCTGGGGTTGCTAATGCTACTTCTCTTAGCACATCCGATCGTTCGGCTGATCCTACTTTGTCTGTTGATGAAGGGTTTTATGCAAGTGCGCAAACGATTGTGTTGGCTCAAGAGAATGGTGGGCAGATTTATTTCACAACGGATGGTTCAATACCCACCACAGCCTCTACTCTCTATACGCAAGCCATTCAGGCTTCTGCAACAACTGTGATAAGAGCTATCGCTTATGAAGGTGGAAAGCTTCCCAGTAAGGTCAGTACGAATACTTACTTTATCGCTGAGGAGAGTGCACCTCCTATGATCACCACGCTTCCATTGATTTCAATATCAATGAATCCTGATCATCTTGGTGACTCAGCTGTTGGCGAATCGTCCGTTGCCGACCTACTCGGAATTTATGCCAGAGGTACTAATGGAACCTATGGAATTAATTGTGATGCTGACGACACGCCTTCAAAATATGCGAACTGGAATCAAAGCTGGGATAGACCCGTTAATATCGAGTATTTTGATAAAGATAATATAAAGACTTTTGAATTTGGTGCTGATATTTCAATATCTGGGCAGTGCTCAAGGTACAACAAGCGAAAGTCATTCGCTATTGAGCTTGATAGTAAATATGGCACTAAGAGCTTAAAGTATGCGCTTTATGAAAGTAAGCCAGATGTTAAGAAAATAAAAGACTTCAAAATTCGAGCGGGTAATGGCAATGATGTTTTGAGCACTTTACTGGCTAAGAGTGGTGGTTTTAATGTTGATTACCAAGCCCATCAGGCGGTTAGATTCTTTTTGAATGGTGAATATTGGGGAGTCTATTATCTACGAGAGAAAAAGGGCAAAGATTTCTTAAATTCAAACTACCCTGATATTGATGAAGATAACACCGATATCATTGCATACAACTTGCATGGGTATGTTGAGAAAGCAGGCGATAGCACGATTTTTGATAATGGGATCAAAGAGTTTATCAATGACTCTGATAATGACATTTCAACTGAAGCAGACTATCAAACCGTCTTGAGCATGATAGATGAAGATAACTTTATTGATTACATGGTTGTCATGATCTATAGCTCTAACAGAGATTGGATCTTTAATAACAATAGATGGTGGAGAGAGAAAATCGATGGAGCTAAATGGAGATTCATGTTGGATGACCTTGATTCAGGGTTTAAAAATTCAGACTTCGATAGCTTTGCCTTTTTGAAATTTTCAAGGCCTATTTTTGTCAGTAAACTGTTTGATGAACTCATGAAGAACAGTACGTTTAAACAAAAGTTTATCAGTCGTTTTAATGATCAACTGGATACGGTATTCCAACCCGACAACGTAAGAGCTTTAGCACAAATACTTTCTGATGAAAGTAGGGACTATGTTGAGGGAGCTAGGTGGCGTAGAACTAAAGAAAGCCTTGATAGGCGCACGGCTGGATATGGTACTTTTGCAGAAGAAAGGCTTATATTTATTCGAAATCAGTTAGATAATCTTTAGTTGCTAGTTCTCCGATAGCTTCAAGGGTTTATAGTCGTTAAGCCCTTGGAGTTGAGATTGTTAGATTCCTAAATCACGTCCTGAGGGCATGGCTAGAATCGTAGGCTCTGGCATGCGAATATTTTGTAACTGTAAGTAGGTATGTCATTCCCGCGCAGGCAGGAATCCATCTGTCAGAATGCACCTTGCCGAACATAGATACCTGCCTACGCAGGTATGACATTTTTTTGGGATGATTAATAGTATGCGAATTACTTTTAGGCTTATTAATAGGCCATTATTTTAATGATAATGGTATCGATGATTAATATAAATCCCCTTTCATGGATGAGATCAAAACCACATTCTTAGAATGTGGTTTTTTACTGGTTCAGGTTAATTGAAATTATAGTTGAGAGACAAGTTTCGGGTAATAAAACGCAAGAAAAACCCCACGTAGGAACAAGAATAACAATAGCGATGCCCACAAGGCATGATTACCCCAATAAGGCATACTGAGTAAGGCCACAATGATATAGATGAGTAATGCGATACCTACCGTATTACGCATCGTTGTTGTTTGCGTGGCGCCGATGAATATACCATCAAACTGATAGCTCCATACGGCAATAACAGGAGCGGCGATCAGCCATGGAAGGTAGCTTTCGGCTATTTGAATGACGGGGTCAATGCTCGTCATTAGCTTGATAATAGAATGCCCAAATAGAGCATATAACCCTGAAATCACTAGAGCAGCTATACCTGCCCATAACATGCTGCTTCTTACTGCTGCACTGAATGCTTTTTTATCGCGTTTGCCATAAGCTCCGCCGACTAGCGCTTCTGCTGCATGGGCGAATCCATCAAGGCCATAGGCTAACATTTGTAACATATTAATGAGTATCGCATTGGCAGCTAATACGATAGTTCCAAACTGTGCACTTTGTGCTGTAAAGAAGAAAAAAGCACTCGTCAAAAATAGGGTACGTATAAAGAGGTTGGCATTAACAGTGAATAGGGCGCGTAACGCTTGTCGGTCTATTATTTGTTGAAGGGTTTCTTTGGACGATTTGAAAACAGGTTTTATGTATTCACGTAGTAGCCA
>JAZGES010000019.1:0-2339 GCA_036478935.1 Thiotrichaceae bacterium | reverse complement strand
ACATCAGCTTGATAGCGTTTCCCAGCAATAGAAACAGAAACCCTTTTCTCCCCACGAACGGCATGCTCGTTACTAACTATATGGCATTTTGATACGGGTACGCCGCTGGAAACTTTGTTTCCACTTGCATAAACAACAGCTCCACTCCATTGACTCATTGATGAACTTGCAGAATGAGCGGTAAAGGGGATTAAAAAAAGAAAGGTTGCGATTCCAAAAATATTACTGATACGTGTGCCTAGGGGAAGGGGGGTATTTACCATTGATAGCCTGATCTCTTTAGGGGTTAGAGGAGTATGCGTGTATGCATATGTACTAATATACTTATATTAGATATAAAAGTATACAATTAAATTCAATTAATTAAGCTTATAGCTTGTTGCTCACATTAAAGATAGTACATATCAGAAAGATATCATTAAAAAAATTAATAATTATCAAATATTTCTGATGAGTGGTGTATCAAAGTCTAAATACAATTAAAGAGCTATGTAGCTTTAACTTCAAAGTTCAGGAGAATCAATCAGAGTCGTCTTAATAACTTACTGACTACTTGCCCAGTTGTTTTTTCTTTGATTAGTTCAAAGTCTTTAAGTGATATTTCCAACACTTCCTCTTTTTCATGTTCCAGATAAAGTAATCCATTGGGCGCTAATAGTTTTTTTCCACGAATGCTATCCACTAGTTTAGGTAGGAGGTTTTTTCTATAAGGAGGATCGAGAAAGATCAAGTCGAAAGCTTGATGAGGTTTCTCTGCTCTAGGCAGGTTTTCAAGATATTGAAAAGCATCAATAGGAATCAGTTCTGCTTGATTAGTTTTCAATAGTTGAATATTTTCTTGTAGGTTTGCGGTAGCAGCTCGGTTGTTTTCAACCAGAGTAACGTGTGCCATTCCCCTTGAAAGTGCTTCAAAACCCAGCGCTCCGCTACCGGCAAAAAGATCCAGACCACGTGCATCTACTAAGTGCCCTTGAAGCCAGTTAAACAGCATTTCGCGGACACGATCTGGGGTAGGGCGCAAGCCCGGAGCAGTTGCGAAGCTGAGTTTTCTTCCTCGCCACTGGCCGGCAATAATGCGTAGAGTATTGCTGCTATTTTGTTTATTTTGCGGTTGCAGCTTTTTCTTTTGCTGGCGTTTTTTCATCCGCATCCTTTGTTACTGTTTTACCCTTATTTTGTCTCTTTATTTTTGTCTGTGCCCGTTTCATTTTCACTTTCTTGTTTACCAACAATAATAGTCAACATCTTCTCAGGGTGAACTCGGCGATTATAAGCATCCATGACTTCATCACGGGTTATCTTATTGATCTTTTCTGAGAAGGTATCTAGATAGTCTAAAGGCTGCTCATAAAAACCGATCATCGCAATGTAACTCGCTATATCTGCGTTACTAGCAGTACGAAGAGGGAAGCCACCGGTGATGTTCTTTTTTGATTGTTCTAGCTCTTCATCAGTAGGGCCGTCTTTCAGAAATTTGGTCAGTTCATTGCGTGACACACTAATGGCTTCATCGACTTGCTTGTTCTTGGTTTGTAAGCCGATCAAATAAGGGCCTAATTCGCGTTGCGGCATAAAGTAGCTGTAGACACTATAAGAAAGCCCACGTTTAACGCGTACTTCTTTCATTAAGCGTGAGGTAAAGCCACTGCCACCTAATACATGGTTGCCTAGGTAAAGGGTAAAGTAGTCCTTATCTCCACGTTTATCTCCCATTTGACCGATATAAATATGCGATTGGCTAGAAGGAAAATTGATACGAACTGTTTTAGCTTCTTTCAAAGGGGTAACTTCAGGAATAGCGTCTGCTTTCTTTCCTGTCTTAATCGTTTTAGAGATGGTGCTAGCAAGTACTTCAGCCTTTTCACGGGTGATATCACCCACGATGGCTAATACGGCATTTTTTGCTACATAGTGTTGAGCATGATAGGTTTTTAAATCACTTATAGTGATGGTATTTATGCTGTTCTCAGTACCATTTGAAGGCGATGCATAAGGATGTGAACCATATAAGTTCTCATAAAAGGCTTTACTTGCAATGCTACCAGGGTCTTGTTTTTCTGCTTGTAAACCAATCAACGCCTGTTTTTGGCTTCGTTTGAAATCCTTTTCAGGAAACTCAGGTTTGCCCAAGACTTTTAACCAAGTGGCAATGGCTTTGTCTTGCTCTTCTTTAAGTGTAACGGTACGCAAACTTATAGTAGATCGCTCCATGCCCGAACCAGATGAAAACTGTGCGCCTACAGATTCAAAAGCTTCTGCCAATTGGTCAGCATTTAATCCATCAGCACCTTTGTTTAATATGCCACTGGTTAACATTGAGACACCGGGCTTGTCGCCAT
>JAZGES010000018.1:0-3441 GCA_036478935.1 Thiotrichaceae bacterium | reverse complement strand
AAGCTCATAAAGCTGCGGTTACTGGAGATACTGTAGGCGATCCGTACAAAGATACAGCGGGCCCTGCGATTAATCCTTTGATCAAGATTATTAATATAGTGGCATTGTTGATGATTCCGCTACTTTAGGAGAGCTACCAGCATCGACAAAAAAGCCACGTCTTGTACGTGGCTTTTTTTTATGCACTTTGGTTTTTCATTACTGAGAGCGTATTAACAGTGCCGGTTATAGATGGATTCTGGTATTCATCAGGTTCGAGCTTCTTAGGCACTTTCCTTTAACGCAGGATCATCACCTTTGTTATCGTCCGTATCAGTTGGGCCAATCTCATTCTTCAATGCATTTGAAATGCTGCTAATGCTCGCTCCATCAATACCGATTTCTCTTAACAAGCCATCAACAAGAGGTGCTTGTGACTTGTAGCGTAAAGCACTATCAACAATCTGATCCGATAAACTAGCGCCGCTATTGTTTCCACCGTTACCGCCACCACCGTCTCCACTATTATTTGAGCCTCCGCCACCGTTGCCCCCAAAGGCATTCAGTCCATCTAAGTGCATTATCTTAATGCCCTCAATGTTTTCAAGTGGCTTAACGCTTTCTTTCACAATATCAGGAAGCTTATTGACTATTTGCATTTTAACTTTCATATCAATTTGTTGATTTGACAGTAGGTTAGCCGCTTCATTGATTGCCCGCTTTCCAGCAGCTTCAACCTGATAACGCATTTGTGTAGCCTTGGAAGCAAACTCTTCTGCATCTTTTGCAGCTTCAGCAATAATGCGTTGTCTTTCAGCTTCCTTTTCTGCACTGATGACTTCCACTTCACGACTCCGCTCAGCTTGTGCGCGTTCTCTGGAGGTAATAACCTCTTCAGAAGCTTTAGCTGCTTGTGCTTTTAGCTTGTCTGTTTCAATCCATATTTCGGCAACGTGTTTTTGACCTAAAGCAATTTTCTTATTCTTTTCTTGTAAAAACAGCTCAATATCCTGTTCTTTAGTAATACGAGCTTTTTCAATATCAAGCTCAGACTGTTGTTTAATCTTGTTAATATCTCTTCGTTTGAGTTCTTCTTCTTCGACTAATTGCTTTTCAAAGTCTATTGCATTTTTTTCAGCTTCGTATTCAAGTTCACGAATTTCAATTTCATTGCGAGTTTTGATATCTACTTGTTTCTTTTTATCTGCAGCCATTTGTTCTTTCAATTTTGCCAAACCTTGCGAATCAAATACGTTCTGTTCTTTGAAGTACTCAAGTTCAGTTTGGTCAATATGGGTTAAGGCTACTGACTGTAGTAAAAGCCCATTGGTGGCAAGATCGTCTTTAATGAAGCTCTCAACTTCATTACGAAATTTCTCCTTTTCCATATGCAGCTCATCCATAGTCATGCGACTAACTACCGCATTTAAAGCGGCCTCACAGCGCTCTTCAAACATATCGAAGACTTTATCTTCTTTGAAAGTATCTTCGCCCATGGTTTGTGCAGCAAGGGAAACACCTTCGGCATTATTTTCTACATGAACAAAGAAGTTTGCTTTTATATCGACACGTAAATGATCAGAAGTAATCAATGCGTTATCTTTAATACGCTTTATAGGGATTTCAACGGTCTGCATATTGACTTTTATATAGGTATGAAAGAGTGGAAAGACCATTGCGCCGCTATCCATGATGATTCTTTCACCACCCATACCGGTACGTACAAATGAGGTTTGTTTGTTTGCACGACGATAAAAAAGTACAAATATTGCTAGTATCAAAAGCCCGATGGCAAGAGCAATAGCAGATAAACTTGTTAAGGTAGGCATAATTAGCACCATAAAATAGAATCAACATTAACTATATAGCAGGTCTGAAGCAAACCAGCAAGGGAGGATGTGTTGTGATTTTGTTTGGATCCAGTTGGGATATTGAAATCAGGGTTTAGGTGCTGATAGATTGTTTGTTGCAGGTAGCCTCTTTTTTGAAGCTAATTATAAGATATTAATGAAGAAACGGCCGATTTGTATCAAAGAGTTTAGAGCACGTAAACAGAATGAGTTCTAAATAATAGGGCTGCTACTCATTGGTAACTGATTTTACAAAACTATCTTTAAGATTTTGATAGCGCTCTCTTACTTGCGAACGAACTGCTGAAGCTGATTGTTTATCTGCATACTGTCCGACTCTTATTTTATACTGGCGACCGCGGTCACTTTCGTAAGTGTCATAATACGCATCATAACCATCATTTTCTAAATCGTTAACTAATCCGATAGCATTAGATTCATTTGGTGTGACGGAAACTTGAACAGTGTAGTAAAGACCGTCTGGATTTTGGCCATTCCCTGAGCCAGCACCTGCTTGTGTGCTAACATCAACCCGATAACCTTTGTAGTACATAAAACCAATACCACCCGCTACAATACCCATAAAAATCAGAGTAGTAAGGTTAACAAAGCCGTTTTTTTTGTAAGTTTTCAATAGACACTCCAATTAGGGTGGAAGCAGTATTAGTATACATATTCTAGTAAGATACAACCACTTATTATAGTACATTGTTATGGATAAATATTTAGTGAGGCACAAATGTCTAACAGCATAAGTTTTCTTTGGCACGACTATGAAACCTGGGGTGTTGACCCTCGCAGAGACCGTGCTGCTCAATTTGCAGCTATTCGTACAGATGAAAACCTGAACGTTATGGGTGAGCCAATTAATATTTACTGCAAGCCTAATGATGATTTTTTACCTAATCCGGATTCTGCGTTAATCACCGGTCTTACGCCACAACTTGTTGCACGTAAAGGGCTTAATGAGTCTGATTTTTTTACAACAATCAATGACCTTTTTTTAGTGCCAGGAACGTGTGGTGCGGGTTATAACTCTATTCGCTTTGATGATGAGCTAACCCGCACCAGTTTCTTTAGAAACTTTATTGACCCCTATGCTCGTGAATGGCAAAACGGCAATAGTCGTTGGGATATTATTGATCTGCTGCGTATGACTTATGCACTACGCCCAGAAGATATAGAGTGGCCATTAGGAGAGAATGGTTTACCTAGCTTTCGACTAGAACTGCTAACTAAAGCTAATGGGATTAGCCATGAAGGTGCACATGATGCTTTAAGTGATGTGCGAGCAACAATAGCATTGGCTAAACTGATCAAGGATAAGAAGCCAAAGCTGTTTGATTTTTACTTTAAATTACGCAGTAAAGTGGAAGCAGGCCGGTTACTTAATTTGCGTGAACAAAAGACTGTGTTACATATTAGTGGAATGTATCCTGTTGAGTCAGGTTCTTTTTCTCCCATTGTCCCTCTTTTGCAACATCCTATTAATAGCAATGAAATTATTGTTTATGATCTAAGGAAATCCCCCCAAGACTTTCTCGCCATGAGCAGTCAGGAAATGGCTGAAAATCTTTATTGTAAGGCTGTTGATTTACCCAAAGACGCTATA
>JAZGES010000017.1:0-8281 GCA_036478935.1 Thiotrichaceae bacterium | reverse complement strand
ATACCATATAATCTACAGCAGCCTTAGTTGCATCATCCGATAAGCTAAAGTTTCCACCTTTAGGAGGCATAACACCTGTTGTACCTTGGATGCCTTTGATGGCTGAGGTATAAAGAACATCATTGCCTTTAGCAAGGCGAGCTTCCCAAGCTGGTTTATCACCTACTTTAGGTGCACCGGCTACGCCCATTCCGTGGCAAGCAAAGCAAGTTGATTTATAGATTTCTTCACCTGATACAGAAGACTCTTTTGCAGCAACCACTGGTGTCGCTGGAGTAACCTCTTTCACAGGAGCTTTGCTTTCTGCTACGGGTGTTGCAGGCGTTTCTGGAGTATCGGAGGTCGCTGGAGTTACAGGTGTTACTGGAGCATCAGGAGTCGCAGGAGGTGTAACTGTTTCCGTTTTAGCTTCAACTTCTGGTTTTGCATCTTTTTTAGTCTTTTTCTCAGTGTCAGCTTTTGTTTCTTCTGTCTTTGGCTCTTCTGCCTTAGTTGGTTTAGCTGCTTCAGGGGCAGCAGCAGGAGCATCCTTAGGAATGTCCATGTTGAAGCCAGCTTTAGTTGTCATATAGGCAATAGAAGCTTTTAGCTCAGCATCTGATACATTTTGACCACCACGAGCAGGCATAGCGCCTTTCCCGTCAATTGCAGTTTTCATTAATGCATCAAAGCCATTGGCAACACGAGGTTCCCAAGCTGCTTTATCATCAATTTTAGGAGCGCCAGCAGCACCGGTTGAGTGACACGCCTGACAAACAGCAGTATAAACTTCTTCACCTGAGCGAGCAGGGCCAGCAGCAACTACGCCTGAACCATCAGAAGTAGTGACTTCTCCGATAGGCTTAATGTTACTTTCAATAAGCATGGCGTTGTTTGCAACTAGAGTGTCTGTATCAATCTCCCCCTTTGTGCTGTTCCTTGCGATAGTATTAAAAAGGCTACTGACAAGGACAAAAACAGTCGCGAGTATCAACAATAAGCTGACTACAAGTGCGATTTTTGCAATGGGATCTTTGTTTGAAGGATGCGTTGCCACAGTCTAACTCCTGAATAGCGATAGGTAAAATACCGGCGGATTATATAAGAAGTAACTTATATTCGCTATAGATAGGCAAACTTTTTTTTGATTGAAGTCAAAACAACACTGATTTGTAATGGGTATGTGTTAGAGGGGCTTCGCGTGAGAAAAGCAAAGCGTTGAGGGAGAGTTTTTCACTTTCACGTTTGAGATTTCTCTCGAACGTGAAAGCCATATGAAAAGTATAAATGTGAAAGCTATATATGAAAGTTATAGGAGTAACTTATTTCGGAACAAAGTTATCAATTTTAGAAGCACCTTCGCCAAAGAAGAACTTATCCATTTCTTCTTCAAGAAACTTGCGGTCTTTAGGATTAACGGGTGTTAAGCGATACTCGTTCATTAAAATAGTCTGTTGTTTTACCCAGTCACTCCATGCTGATTTTGATACGTTATCAAAAATCTTTTTACCCAAATCGCCGGGGTAAGTAGGGCGATCTAAACCTTCTGACTCTTTACCAAGCTTAATACATTGCACCATACGTGTCATAGTTGAATCCTTTTAAATAGTTTTTTAATTGGGGCAGGTAATCCGCCACTAAAATCTGTGCCACTGTTATACCAGAGGATATCGTTTGCTTCCATAACCCCTGTTACTAGTGTTGTATGTTTCACTTTGATGGGTTGGATATGTAAACGAAAATGACTAAAAGTGTGGGTGAATTCATCTAATGTTTTTACTGGATTAAATGTTTCACCATAAACTTTTTCATACCAAGTCTCAGCGGATTGCAGATCATCAAACTGCGGCAAGCTCCATAAGCCACCCCAAATACCGGGTGAAGGACGCTTCTCAAGCATCACTTGGCTATCATCATTCATGAGCAATAACATGGTGGCATATTTATCAGGAACAACCTTACGAGGTTTGGGAGTAGGGTAATCAGTGGGGTTGCCTTGTCGGTGAGCTTTACATTCTTTATGTAAAGGGCAAATCAAACAAGTGGGTTTACTACGAGTACATAAGGTTGCACCCAAATCCATCATCGCTTGGGTATAATCCGCATTACGTTTTGAGGGGAGATGTTTTTCGGCAAGTAGCCATAACTCTTTCGCCACACTTGCTTTCCCTGTCCACCCCGATACGGCATGGAAGCGCGCCAATACCCGTTTTACATTGCCATCTAGAATAGGTTGTACTTGATCATAGGCAAGGCTGAGAATAGCTCCTGCTGTTGATCGTCCAATACCTGAAAGGCTAATAAGTGAATCTAAATCATTAGGAACAACGCCATTAAATTCATCCCGTACTTGTTGTGCTGCGGCATGTAAATTGCGCGCTCGGCTATAGTAACCAAGCCCTGCCCAATGCTTTAGCACACTGTCCTGATCGGCATTTGCTAGTGTGATCACATCAGGAAAAGCCAGCATAAACTTTTGATAATAGGGGATGACCGTTACAACTTGAGTTTGCTGCAACATGATTTCAGAAACCCATGTGCTATAAGTGGTAGAATCTTGCTGCCAAGGGAGATCTTTACGTCCATGTTGATCGAACCAAGTTAATACATTCTCGGCAAAATTATTTTCTTTCATGTGCTATCAAACCTTAGCAAGTACAACGTAAAGAAACTAAGCAAGTTGCCCCACAGTCGTCATACCTGCGGATGCAGGTATCCATCGCTGAAGCATAGTAGATTAATGATCTATGTGAGAATGACTGATGATTTCGCACTTTGATATTCTGATTTAAAACAATCCTTTCAAACCACTTTTCAACTTGTCCTTTAACTTATCTTCAACGTCCTTAATTTTTTCTTTAGAGGCATCACCAGATAAAGAGGCATCATCACCTAGCTGCTCTTTCAGCTTATCAGTCACCTGACTTCCTACTTTTTCCTCAACCTTTTTAAGTGCTTTAGCTTTCGCATCTTCAGCTTTCTTCCTGAGTTGTTGCTCTTTTGCTGCCTTTTCGTCAGCCAATCGATTTTGTAGTTTCTTTTTCTCTAAATCCAGTTTTTGTTTGGCTTCTAGTTTTGCTTGATCAAGCTTCTCTTTAGCATCTTGTTTGATCTTATCTAGGTCAGCCTGAGCCAATGCTTTAATCAAATCTTTGAGGTCTAACTTAAATTTAGGATCAGAAAACGAACCATAAATATGTAATGGGGCAAATATCTTCTTACCTTTAACATCACTATTAGGGCCAATGCGAAGCTTCATATCCAAGACTTGTTTTGCAACGTCAGCAGTACCTGTGCCAGAGATATTGAAATAGGGCGACAGCATACTGAGATTGTCTGTTTTAAAAACACCGTTTGTGGTCTTCCAGTCGCCACTTAACCCTGTAAAAGTAACGATAGATTTATCACCTTCTACCGCTTTCTTTTCAAACACCTTAACAGCGAGTGATACCTTTTCAGCAAAGCTAGAATCTCGAATGGTGCCATCTTTGAAGCCAATACTCGTAGTGCCGTTTAGATTACGTAGTAACACATCCATGGTATTACCGCGTGAGCTGAGTTCAGTCACTAGCTTGGTGTCGCCAGACATGTATTTGTCTTGGAATAAGTCGAAGAGTAGCCCCTCAGAACGCAAACCCACTAGCTCATGCCGCATTTTCATAGTCGGTGTGGCTTGTTTTGCATCTAATGTAATACGGCCTTTATATTTTCCCTTGTATAAACTCGCATTAGCCGGATCAACAATGACTAGGCCTTGCTTGGCTTTAATCCGTGTATTGATTTGGCTAAGGCTCAGCTTGTTGATAATCATAGAGCCGATGTTGATACCACCATCAATATTGAGAGAACGTAATGTTTCCAGAGGAAATATCTCCTGATTGCTAGATGTCTGGGCTTGAGCAGTAGAAGGTGCTTTAGTCGTTCCAGAAGTAGCCGCAAGATAGTCATCAACATTAATGCTATCTATTTTCAATTCAGGGTAAATGGAAGGAGAGGTAAAATTCTTTATGCCTAGCTTTCCGGTAATCGTAGACTTATCCAATTTGATTTTTAATGTTGGAAGGTCTGCATTTTCAGTATCAGCTTTTAAAGAAAACTGTGCCTGAACTTGAGAGAGTGCTTGAGGGTTGCTAGTTACAGGTGACTCAATGCCCAATGTTTTAAGCACTTGTTTCAGGTTAAAGGTATTTGTTTTAAATTGACCAGTGATTGCAGGTTTATCAGCAAGTGGCTGCAATTGAACCTGGCTTCCTGTTAATTCTAGATTAGCTAATTTGACTAACAACGACGATAAGTTAATGCCTCCTTGTTGATTAGCCCAGTTCATATCTACACTGCCTTGTCCTTGTTGCGATAGCTTTCCACCGGGTACAGGTCCACCTTCAACCAGAGTATTCATGCTAATCTGTGGCATTTTTATATGAGACTTAGCTAAATCTACAGAAAGATCTCCTGCTATCTTCGAGTGTGCCTTACCGCCTTGTAACAACTCCCCATTGGCAGTTGCATCTAATTTAAGTCCTGAAATAGTGAGCAGTTGTTTGGTTAGATCAAACTGAGTATTGCCGTTGATTTTAGCGGTAGCCGCTCCTCCCTTAATAAAACCACCGGATAAATTAGCATCAATGCCTAAATTTGGAATGGAGAGTTTTTGCCCTGCCATATTAAAGGTTGTATCGCCGGTAACCAATGCATGAAGGTTGCCACCTTCCAGTGGCTTGCCATTCACTTTTGCATCTAAGGTTAAATTGGCAATTGTCGCTAGTTGAGCATTAAGATCAAAATCCACATTGCCTGTGATATCTGCGACCACTTCCCCTTCAGGGATCAAATCACCATTCAGAGTTGCCAGAAGCTTGAGATTAGGAATAGAGATTTTTGCAGGGCTACCAGTGATATTGCCTCTGATATTTGCATCTAAAGCGCCATTAGGAATCTGTGCTCCTGTAATCTTGCTGTGCAACTTTAGGTTATCGAGTGAAAAGTGCTGATTGTCAGCACTTAATGTAACCGTGGTTGTGCCTTCTGCTGCGATGGTAGTTGCAGGGTTTTTCTGTTTCATCACTAAAGATAGGTCAACAGGTAGTGGCGAACCGGGCTTGAAGGTTCCAGTCTTAAGGTTTAAGGGGGCAATACGAATGTCCTGCCCTGACTGATCATCACGCCAATGGATATCGGCATCTTTTAAACTCACACCAGCGACTGAAAGATTATCTAGCATTTCCTGCACTACTTTTGCGGGAGGCTTATCTTTGGTGGTAGATTTGTCCTTTCCCTTGTCTTGAGCAAGATCATCCCAGTTCGTTGAACCATCGGCTTTGCGATGTAAGTTGAGTTTCAAACCGTTTAGGCGAACCTCATCTATTTTAATTTCCTTCTTTAATAGAGGTAGTACTTCAACAGAAACCTGTGCAGATCCAATGGTAGCGAATTGATCGCCTGCAAAGCCCTTAGCATTTGAAAGCGAAGTATTTCCCATTTCAATCGCAATATCAGGGTAGACAGCTAACTTCAGATCACCTGCAATAGTTAGCTCTCGCCCTGTTTTTTTGTTAACTAAGCTAATGATTTTTTGTTTATAGTGATTTGCATCGAATGTCGTAACAAAGAATACAAGGCCGCCTATAATCAATATTAAGATCAAAGAAACGATGATGGATAGTACTTTAAAGGTTTTCATTATTGCCCCATAGATGCAGAAATAGGTGTAAAAACTAGCTAAAGCATAATGCTTACATTAACTTCAATCAAGACCATAATTTGAGGGAGCTTATTAGCTTCAGTTTAATTAGGATATGCCGTTATAATCGACCTCAATAGTAATTGTAATCATTTGCATTATCATATAGAGTCATCAGAATGATAGTCATTCGCATTATCTATATCTATTAAAGCCAGTATATTTGGTATGAAATCAGTCAAAAAAGTAACCTATACTTGGTTTTAGTGAGAACCACTAGGTTTGTTTTTAAAGGGAAGTTATGACGTTAAAGCAAAAGATCAGTTTTGCCACATTTTCAATAATAATAAGTGTTTATAGCCTCTATGAGGTGTCCCATGTTTATAATGATGCGATGACTAAAAATGTCTCCATTTGGCACCTTGCCACGGAAGTTTTTATTGTGATTATATCGTTCTCAGCTGTGATTTATTTTTCCATCATTATAAATCGTCAATATAAAGCACAATTAGAACTTGAGGAAAACTTAGACAAAGTAAGGACGCAATTGGAGAGTTCGAATATTCGTATTCGAGAGGGAAAAAAAGAATATCAAAAAGTCATCCAATGGCAGTTTAAAGAATGGGGGCTTACCCCTAGTGAGCGTGAAGTGGCACTGATGATGTTAAAAGGGTTAAGCATTAAAGAAATTTCAAAATGTCGCTCAACTCATGAAAAAACAGTAAGAAAGCAAGCTTCAGCCGTTTATGAGAAATCAAACCTCAAAGGGCGACATGAGCTATCTGCATGGTTTTTTGAAGACTTGTTGTAAGTTATATGGCTGCGCATCATTCAATGTGCTTATATATCTCATCTAGTTGATTAATCTATAAAATAACTATGGGTTGTATGTCCCATATCCTTGTTTTTGGGTCAATCTGCCCATTATCTTATCCATAACAAACCTATAAAGTAGATACTCGGAAAAGCTTGATTGTCAGAGTCAAATTTTTCCCCAACGAACTAAGATCAGTTTTAAGGTATTGGTTAGCAACTCTTCTCAAAGTGTAGTTTGAGTGAGCCATATGCAATGCTTCCAGTACTTCTAACTGTGATTATTACTTTAATGCAAAGAAGCTAGCTCAAGCGCTTTGCTACTAACTCGACCCTGAGGTTTTATGATGAAAAAGTCTATTTTATCACTTAGCATTTCTGCTATTTTACTATCCCTATCTGCTTGTAATAACAATGACAATCTGGTTGCTACAGAAACGAAGGCAACACTTGGAGAGGATCTATTTAATGATATTTCTCTTTCTAGAGATGGCACACAAGCTTGTGCGACCTGCCATGATCCAGAACATGCCTTTATTGATGCACGACTGGATAAGCCTGCGGCTGTAGGACTAACCAGTGGAACTGAAATTGGAGCGGTATCTGTAGGGCAAGATGATGTGGCGATTGGCGATAGAAACACACCAACAGCAGCATACGCTGCCTTTATTCCTGATTTCCATTTTAATTCAGATGAAGATTTATGGGTAGGTGGGCAGTTCTTAGATGGGCGAGAGAAAGATTTAGAAGGTCAAGCAGGACAGCCATTTTTAAATCCTGTTGAAATGCAGACAACCAAAGGTGATGTGGTTGCTAAAGTTGAAGCAAAATATGGCGACACGATGAAATCACTCTTTGGTGCGGATGTGTTTGGTTCAGTTGACACTGCATATGCTGCTGTAATAGAAAGTATTGCTGAGTTTGAGAGAACTGAAGTTTTTTCTCCGTTTGATTCTAAGTTTGATAGATTTCTAAAAGGAGAGTACGCATTTACCAATGATGAATTACAAGGCTTTGCTCTCTTCGTAGCAGAAAATAAAGGAAACTGTGCAGCTTGTCACCCGGTGCCTCTTGCCGGTTTTGATAAAACAGATAGTATTTTCACAGATCATACTTATGACAACCTTGGTGTTCCTGCCAATACTACAGTTCGTAACATCAATGGGCTAGGCGTTGATAATGGTTTATTTCTTAACGTTGCTGTTGATGACGAAGGCTTAAAAGGAGCCTTTAGAGTCTCTGGTTTACGGAATGTAGCTGTTACAGGGCCTTATATGCACAATGGTGTATTTAAAGACCTAAAGACCGCTGTTCACTTCTATAATACTCGTGATGTAGTAGGAGCTGTCAATCCTGAAACAGGAGTTGTTTGGGAAGCTTCAGAAGTTGATGCCACAAAGAATGATGCGGAGCTGGGTAATCTAGGGCTAACAGATACAGAAGAAGATCAGATAGTGTCATTCTTAAAGACGCTTACAGATAGTAAGTTTGAGGCACTAATACCTTAATTTAGGAAGGCTTGTAAGAATGTAGCCGGTGTTGAGCGATAGCGAAACACGGGAGTTAATAACTTCAAACCCGTGTTTCGTCCCCCACACAGGCTACGAACATAGTCCCATAAGAAACTCGTCATGCCGGCGGAGGCCCAATGTCATTGACTTAAGAGATAACCTACTGATAATTATAAAGCTCTCTTGTATGAAGGGTGGAATTTATGTCGAGGAGTCATTTTCTTTTTCCTCGTAAAACTCCTACCCGGTCGAATGGCACTCAGAGACTTGCTAATGGATTGAAGCCATGAGTTCATTT
>JAZGES010000016.1:0-15114 GCA_036478935.1 Thiotrichaceae bacterium | reverse complement strand
ATTGTTTGACCCGAGTCCTCATCAGTCTTCACCTTAAAGGTCGGGTCTTCTTTTGCCAATCTAGCCAAAGCCGCTGACATTTTATCCTGATCACCTTGTGTCTTTGGCTCAACCGCAATGGAAATGACCGGCTCAGGGAACTCCATTGGATCTAACTTAATTGCATGTGACTTATCACATAGCGTCTCACCAGTTACCACATCCTTAAGGCCGACAGCAGCTGCAATATCGCCAGCTCGAACCTCCTTGATTTCCTCACGAGAATTCGAATGCATTTGTAACAAGCGACCTATGCGCTCCTGCTTACCTTTGTTTGCGTTATAGACCGTATCACCTGACTGCAACACACCAGAGTAAACTCTGAAAAAGGTCAACACACCTACAAATGGATCTGTTGCAATCTTAAATGCCAAAGCTGCAAAAGGCTCATTGTCTGTCGCATGCCTTTCAGCAGACTTACCATCTTCAGACACACCCTCAATTGCGAGTACATCTTCTGGAGATGGGAGATAGGCAATCACTGCATCAAGCACTGATTGAACACCTTTGTTTTTAAAAGCTGTGCCACACATAGCTGGCACGATTTCATTAGCCAAAGTTAACTTTCTTACACCTTGATGAATTTGCTCTTCGGCAAGATCACCCGTTTCAAGATAAGCTTCCATCAACTCATCATCTGCCTCGGCTACTGCTTCTAATAAATTCTCGCGCCACTCTTCAGCCAAGTCTTTATATTCTTCGGGAACTTCGACTATTTCACAAGCCATCCCCATGTTATCTTCTTCCCAGTAAATCGCTTTCATGCGAACGAGATCAACAACACCTTCAAAGTTTTCTTCAGAGCCTATTGCTATTTGAATCGGAACTGCCGTAGCTCCTAATCTCTCTTGTATCTGCTCAACGACCCGCAGGAAATCAGCACCTGTACGATCCATCTTGTTGACAAACACCAAACGTGGCACATTGTACTTATTGGCCTGCCGCCATACCGTTTCTGATTGAGGCTCAACACCTCCTACTGCACAGAATACGGCTACTGCACCATCTAACACACGAAGAGATCGTTCGACCTCTATCGTAAAATCTACATGACCAGGCGTATCTATAATATTGATACGATGATCTTCATGCTGGCCTTCCATGCCAGACCAAAAACAGGTCGTAGCAGCAGAGGTAATTGTTATTCCTCGCTCCTGTTCTTGCTCCATCCAGTCCATGGTGGCCGCACCGTCATGTACCTCGCCAATCTTGTGAGATACACCGGTATAGTAAAGAATGCGCTCGGTAGTTGTTGTTTTACCAGCATCTATGTGCGCCATAATTCCTACATTTCGATACCTATTTATAGGTGTAGAGCGCGACATTATTCTTTACTTCTTTTCAGTTATTAATCTTCAATTACCAACGGAAGTGAGCAAATGCCTTATTAGCTTCAGCCATCTTATGCACATCTTCACGTTTTTTAACGGCAGAGCCACGCTTTTCAGCTGCTTCCATTAACTCTCCTGCTAACTTTTGAGCCATTGACTTTTCGCCACGCTTGCGCGCCGCCTCGACCAACCAACGCATTGCCAACGCATCCTGACGAGAAGATCTAACTTCAACAGGAACCTGATAGGTTGCACCACCCACACGACGAGACTTAACCTCGACTGACGGACGTACATTCTGTAAAGCTTCTTCTAGAATCTCCATATCAGAACCCTTCTTCTGATTGATATCCTCCAATGCCTTGTACACTATCTTTTCAGCTACCGACTTCTTTCCGTCTTTCATCAACGTGTTGACGAATTTTGCAAGAACTATGCTACCAAACTTAGGATCTGGTAAAATAATACGTTTCGGAACTTCTCTTCTTCTTGGCATAATTTTTCTCGTTATACGACTAGTTGTTACTATTATTCACAAATGCTATCTAAGATCGCATACTGTTCGTTTATTTATCAAACTACTTTCAAGCTAGGTTACTTCTTAGGGCGCTTCGTTCCGTATTTAGAACGACCTTGCCTGCGTCCATCAACACCCTGCGTATCCAAACTACCACGAACTGTGTGATAGCGAACACCTGGCAGATCTTTTACACGACCACCACGAACAAGAACCACCGAGTGCTCTTGCAGGTTATGACCTTCACCACCAATATAACTTGCCACTTCAAAGCCACTAGTTAAGCGAACACGAGCTACTTTACGCATAGCTGAGTTCGGCTTTTTCGGAGTCGTTGTGTATACACGCGTACATACACCACGGCGCTGAGGACATGCCTCTAAACCGGGAACTGTAGTTTTAGTTTTTTGAGTTTTACGCGGCTTACGGACCAACTGGTTAATCGTTGCCATTTACTTCTCCTAACCTTCTCCAAACTAACGGAGTTAAAAAATCCAGCCATGGCTGGATATTGATAATTAATTGCTTCTTTGCCCATACTGACTTAGTTAAGCCTTGTTTGAGCATAGAGGCGCGAGATTTTAGAGCTTAGACCATTTCCTGTCAAGCTAGATTTGGCAGAATTCCTATTTTTTTTATGCACTGAATAAAATTCGCTACATTCCAGAAATAGAGCACCTGCATATCGCGGATACTTCACGGAATCCTACCACTCTTCGTTACTTCTTAAGCTTCACCCGCCGATGAAGAGTTACCAGCAGCATCCTCTGCTTCATCAGCTGCTTTTTTTGCAGCATCCTGAGCTTCTTTCTTAGCCGCTAAAGCTGCTAAGTCCGCTGCCATCTTATCTTCACGCTCACGGCGCTTCTCTTGGTGATGAGCTAAGCCTGTTCCAGCAGGTATCAATCTACCCACAATAACATTCTCTTTTAATCCTCTTAATGGATCACTAGCGCCTTTTACTGATGCCTCAGTAAGTACACGCGTGGTTTCCTGGAAGGATGCAGCAGAGATAAAGGAGTCGGTAACCAAAGACGACTTTGTGATACCTAACAATAAGCGAATAAATTTAGCAGGTAGCTTCCCTTCCGCCTCAAGCTTTTGATTCGCCGCATCTACATCACGGAAATCAATTTGCTCACCTTTGAGATACTTACTATCCCCACCTTCAATGATTTCAACTTTACGGATCATCTGGCGAACAATCACTTCGATATGCTTATCAGCAATGATTACGCCCTGTAGGCGATAAACGTCCTGTATCTCTTTTACTAAGTATTCGGCTACAACTTTTGGCCCAAGTAAACGCACGATATCATGAGGACTTGGCTCACCATCAGCGATAAATTCACCCACTGCCACTTTCTCACCTTCAAACACATTCAGCACTCTCCACTTAGGAATTAGAGCTTCATAGTGCTCACCTTTCTCAGGCGTAATGATCAAGCGCATTTTGGTCGTTGTTTCTTTACCAAAGGAAACCGTTCCGTCAATCTCTGCAAGAATAGCAGGCTCTTTTGGCTTTCTAGCTTCAAATAAGTCAGCAACACGCGGTAGACCACCGGTAATATCACGAGTCCTAGTTGATTCTTGTGGCATACGTGCCAACACATCACCTACACCCACTGTCTCTCCATTGCTTAAGTTGATCAATGCACCACCATTTAATGGGTATTGCACAGGCATCTCTGTTCCTTCGAAGAACATAGACTCACCCTCATCATTCAATAAACGAATAGTAGGGCGTAAATCTTTACCTTTGTTTCCACGAATCTTAGGGTCAGTTATCTCAATAGAGCTTAAGCCGGTCATATCATCAACTTTGGTATTGATCGTAATACCATCGACGAAATCAACAAAATCAACTTTACCACTAACTTCTGTAATAATCGGATGAGTATGAGGATCCCAAGTTGCGATCTCCGCACCTGACTCAACGTTGTCACCATCCGTAGCTTTAATCACAGCTCCATATGGAATCTTATAACGCTCTTTCTCTCGTCCGTTTTCATCACTAACGCTCAACTCACCAGAACGAGATACCGCAACTAGGTTGCCTGCCTCATTGGTAACAGTTTTAACGTTTGTGATACGAACAGAACCCGACGTCTTAACCACGATATTGTTAGCTGCGGCAGAACTACTTGCTGCACCACCAATATGGAATGTACGCATAGTAAGCTGCGTACCCGGCTCACCAATTGACTGCGCTGCAATTACACCGACAGCTTCACCAAAGTTAACCTTATGCCCGCGACCTAAATCTCGACCATAACACGACGAACAAACGCCATATTCAACATCACAAGTAATAGCAGATCGCACTAACATTTCGTCGATATGCATTTCGTTGAGCGTCTCAACCCACGCCTCATCAATTAGTGTGTTAGCAGGAACTACGACATTGCCATCATTATCTTTCACATCAACAGCTACTACACGACCCAATACGCGATCACTTAGCGCCTGAACCACATCACCACCTTCAATGATGGGCTTCATGACTAAGCCATCTTCAGTACCACAATCTTCCTCTGTGACTACCATATCCTGAGCAACATCAACCAAACGACGAGTCAAATAACCCGAATTAGCTGTTTTCAGTGCCGTATCAGCAAGACCTTTACGGGCACCATGAGTTGAAATAAAGTACTGAAGTACGTTTAACCCTTCACGAAAATTCGAAGTGATCGGCGTTTCGATGATAGAGCCATCCGGCTTTGCCATCAGTCCACGCATTCCTGCAAGCTGCCTAATCTGCGCTGCAGAACCACGAGCCCCAGAATCAGCCATCATGTAAATAGAGTTGAAAGATTCTTGCTCAACGTCATTGCCGTCAGCGTCCTTAACTGTTTCGTAAGTCAAGCCATCCATCATCGCCTTCGCAACTTGCTCATTAGTACGCGACCAAATATCAACAACCTTATTGTAACGCTCACCATTTGTTACCAAACCTGACGCATACTGATTTTGAATTTCTGTCACATCATCATCTGCTCTAGCAATGATCTCTTTCTTACTATCAGGGATAACCATATCGCTTGAGCAAAAAGAAACGCCTGCACGTGTTGCATACTTATATCCTGTATACATCAGATGATCAGCAAACATGACGGTATCTTTCAAACCAACATTTCGATATGCCTGATTGATTAAGTTACCAATTGCTTTCTTATTTAAGACCGTATTCATAATCTCAAAAGGCAAACCTTCAGGTAAGATGTCAGCCAATATTGCCCGGCCTACTGTAGTCTCAATCCTCCGAAAACGCTTTTCCAATACACCTTCTTCGTTCTTAATAGCATCAGAGATACGCACTTGAACTTTCGCATGCAGCGCCGCAACACCTGAGTCGTATGCACGTAGTACTTCAGCCGTATTGGTGAAGATCATTCCTTCACCTTTTGCATTAACCCTCTCACGAGTCATATAATACAGACCCAATACAATATCTTGAGATGGAACAATAATCGGCTCACCATTTGCAGGTGATAGCACGTTATTGGTAGCCAGCATTAATACACGAGCTTCCATCTGCGCTTCGATAGACAATGGCACGTGTACAGCCATCTGATCTCCATCAAAGTCAGCATTAAACGCAGCACATACTAAGGGATGTAGCTGGATTGCCTTGCCTTCAATAAGTACAGGTTCAAATGCCTGAATACCCAATCTATGTAGAGTAGGTGCACGATTCAACATGATCGGATGCTCACGGATCACATCTTCAAGAATATCCCATACTTCAGGGATTTCACGCTCCACTAATTTCTTTGCAGCTTTTATTGTTCCAGCTAAACCACGGCGCTGTAACTTACCAAAGATGAAAGGCTTGAATAACTCAAGACCCATTTTCTTAGGTAGACCACACTGATGTAAACGCAGTGTTGGTCCAGTTACGATTACCGAACGTCCAGAGTAATCAACACGCTTACCAAGTAAGTTCTGTCTAAAGCGACCTTGCTTACCTTTGATCATATCTGCCAAAGATTTTAGTGGGCGCTTATTGGAACCAGTAATAGCTCGTCCACGACGACCATTATCAAGCAATGCGTCAACCGACTCTTGCAACATACGCTTTTCGTTACGCACGATGATATCTGGAGCATTAAGCTCTAAGAGCCTACGTAAACGATTGTTACGGTTTATAACACGACGATATAAGTCATTTAGATCAGAAGTCGCGAAACGACCGCCATCTAGTGGCACAAGTGGACGTAAATCAGGCGGCAAAATAGGAAGTACTGTAAGAATCATCCACTCAGGCTTATTACCTGAAGTCTGGAATGCTTCCATCAACTTCATACGCTTTGCTATACGCTTTAATTTCGTTTCTGAACGAGTTTGTGTTGCTTGCTCATGAAGACTTTCAATTTCATCATCTATGTCTACAGTTTGAAGCAGCTTTAGTACCGCCTCAGCACCCATGCTCGCTTTGAACTCATCACCATAAGTCTCAATTGCATCCAGATATTCTTCATCACTTAGCAGTTGACCTTGTTCCAGCTCTGTCATTCCTGGATCTGTAACCAGAAAGTCTTCAAAATACAAAACACTTTCAATGCTTCGCAATGTCATATCAAGGAACAAACCGATACGAGAAGGCAATGACTTCAAAAACCAGATATGAGCAACTGGACAGGCTAGATCAACATGACCCATACGATCTCGACGTACTTTGCTTTGCGTGATTTCAACACCACACTTTTCACAAATAACACCACGATGCTTTAAACGCTTATATTTACCACATAAGCACTCATAGTCTTTTACTGGGCCAAAAATCTTGGCACAAAATAAACCATCGCGCTCTGGCTTGAACGTTCGATAGTTAATCGTTTCAGGTTTTTTAACTTCACCAAATGACCATGAACGGATCACCTGAGGTGAGGCTAGACCGATTTTAATCGCATCAAAATCCTCAGTTTCTGTCTGTTGCTTGAATATATTTAGTAAGTCTTTCATGCTCATATTAGCTACCTGCCTTTTTTACTATTGGATCAAACCGAAATTAACGCGGAGTAATGACTACTCCCCACCTTCCAATTCAATATGCAATCCAAGCGAACGGATTTCTTTCATCAATACGTTAAACGACTCTGGCATACCAGCGTCCATATAATGATTTCCGTCAACAATATTTTTGTACATACGATTTCGACCAGCTACATCATCTGACTTAACCGTCAACATTTCTTGCAACGTATAAGCTGCACCATAAGCCTGTAATGCCCACACTTCCATCTCACCGAAGCGCTGACCACCAAACATGGCTTTACCACCTAATGGTTGCTGGGTAACAAGACTATATGGACCTGTTGATCGTGCATGCATTTTATCATCTACCAAATGATTCAGCTTAAGCATGTGCATATAACCAACAGTTATAGAGCGCTCAAATTCATCACCTGTACGACCATCACACAATCTAGTCTGTCCAGTTTCTGGTAGATCTGCCAGCCTTAGCATAGAGCGAATTTCATCTTCACTACAGCCATCAAACACAGGAGTTGCCATCGGTACACCTTTACGTAGGTTACCTGACATCTCTAGTACTTCCTCATCGGTCATTTCACTGATATCACCCTGATTCGGGTTTCCACCTGTGCTATAAATCTCTGTTAGGAACTTACGTAGCTTGTCGATTTCAATTTTTGCATCAACCATCTTACCAATCTTCGCGCCAAGCCCTTTAGCAGCCCAACCCAAATGCGTTTCAAGAACTTGACCTACGTTCATTCGTGAGGGTACGCCCAATGGATTCAATACGATATCAACCGACTCACCACTTGCCATGTAGGGCATGTCTTCAACAGGAACAATTTTAGAAATAACACCTTTGTTTCCGTGCCTTCCTGCCATTTTATCACCCGGCTGCAAGCGACGCTTAACTGCCACATAAACCTTGATCATCTTAAGCACACCCGGAGCCAGATCATCACCAGCAGATAGCTTTTCTTTCTGCTTCTGAAGACGCTCTTCGTAACGAGTCTTTGCGTCATCAAGCTGAGTGCGCAATACAGCAAGCTGATCATTAGCCGCATCAACACGCATGCGAATCTCGAACCACTTGATAGAATCAAGCTCTGCAAGATATGACTTAGTTACTTTAGCATCTGCTTTTAGTCCATTAGGACCGCCATCAGAAACTTTATTAGTGATTAGCTTAGCAACACGATCATACAAGTCATCTTCAAAGATACGCATCTCATCACGCAAGTCATTACGAACACTTTGCAATTCATCATCAAGGATCGCTTGTGCTCGCGCATCACGCTCAACACCATCGCGAGTAAAGACCCGCACATCAATAACAGTACCAAACATACTGGATTTAACACGCAATGATGAATCTTTCACATCTGAAGCTTTTTCACCGAAGATAGCACGCAGTAGCTTCTCTTCTGGAGTTAGCATGGTTTCACCTTTAGGTGTTACCTTGCCCACTAGAATATCACCAGGCTTAACTTCCGCCCCAACGTGAACTATCCCACTTTCATCTAACTTGCCTAGCAAGCCTTCTGCTACATTTGGAATATCCGCAGTAATTTCTTCAGAACCCAATTTAGTATCCCGCGCTAAACAGGTCATCTCTTCTATGTGAATAGTGGTATAACGATCTTCATCAACCACTCTTTCTGAAATTAGAATCGAATCCTCAAAGTTATAACCATTCCATGGCATGAAGGCTATCAACATGTTCTGACCTAAAGCCAAATCACCAAGGTCTGTTGATGGACCATCAGCCAACACGTCGCCACGCTCAACTTGATCGCCTACTTTTACAATCGGACGCTGATTAATACAGGTGTTCTGGTTAGAGCGCGTGTATTTAATCAAGTTGTAAATATCAACACCACCACCTTGGGCTTCTGCATCATTTACTCTAATTACAATACGTGCAGCATCAACCGAATCTATTTTACCACCACGTTTAGCGGTAACCGCAGCTCCTGAGTCTACTGCTACGATGCGCTCCATTCCCGTTCCTACTACCGCAGTTTGCGCACGCAATGTAGGCACAGCTTGACGTTGCATGTTTGATCCCATCAAAGCACGGTTCGCGTCGTCGTGCTCAAGGAATGGCAGTAAAGCCGCAGCAATAGATACGATCTGTCTAGGTGAAACATCCATGTACTGGACAGCCTCAGAACCAAACAGACTAAACTCATTCATATTTCTACAAGAAATTAACTCTGCAACAAACTCACCTGCATCACTAAGTTCTTCACTCGCCTGAGCGATAACATACTGTGACTCTTCAATAGCTGACAAATAATCAATATCATCGGTCACTTTACCATCTATGACTTTTCTATAAGGCGTTTCAAGGAAACCATAATCATTCGTTTTCGCATACGCGGCAAGAGAGTTGATCAAACCAATGTTTGGCCCCTCAGGAGTTTCGATAGGACACACACGACCATAGTGCGTAGGATGCACATCTCGAACTTCAAAACCTGCACGTTCACGAGTCAAACCACCAGGGCCTAACGCAGAAATACGACGTTTATGTGTGACTTCGGACAGTGGATTATTTTGATCCATAAACTGTGACAACTGACTTGAGCCAAAGAATTCTTTAACTGCAGCAGACACTGGCTTAGAGTTAATCATATCTTGAGGCATTAGCCCTTCGCTTTCAGCCATTGTTAAACGTTCTTTAACTGCACGCTCTACTCGCACTAGGCCCACACGGAAGGCATTTTCTGACATTTCACCAACGCTTCTAATACGTCGATTTCCAAGGTGATCGATATCATCAACAATATCTTTACCATCACGAATGGCAACCAGCTTCTTTAATACATCAAGAATATCTTCACCGCTTAATGTAGTAGCTCCTACAGCTGTATCACGACCAAGACGCAAGTTAAACTTCATCCGGCCCACTTCAGAAAGATCGTACCTGTCTTCTGAGAAGAACAGGTTTTTAAACAGGTTATCTGCCGACTCTTTTGTTGGTGGCTCACCTGGACGCATCATTCGATAGATTTCAACATGCGACTCAAACTTATTAGTAGAAGGGTCAATATTTAATGTATTAGAAATGTACGGACCATGATCCAGTTCATTAATATAAAGAATTGAGAACTTCTTAATATTATTTTCACGTAACAGCTCAATAAGCTCTTCAGTTACATCGGCATTAGCCGCAACCAACAATTCGCCAGAGCTTTTATCAACGATATCTGCACCAATACGCTTACCTTCCATGTACTCAACAGGCACTTCTAATGTCTTAGCACCTGTTTTATCCATAGCGCGCACATGCTTGACTGTAATACGTCGACCGGATTTCACAACTATTTCATCGTCAATAATAATATCAAACGTCGCTAGCTCACCTTGCATCTGTTTAGCATTTAAAGCAATTTTGAGATTTGTTTTATTCAACGTGACAGGAATAGTCTCGTAGAACGCCTCAAGAATTTCCTTCGTTTCCATGCCAATCGCACGCAACAACACGGTTGCTGGCAATTTTCTGCGACGGTCGATACGCACAAAGACGGCATCTTTAGGATCAAACTCAAAGTCCAACCATGATCCACGGTATGGAATTACACGAGCGTTATACAACAACTTACCCGCAGAGTTTGATTTACCTTTATCATGATCAAAGAACACACCTGGTGAACGGTGTAACTGAGAAACGATAACACGCTCAGTACCATTAATAACGAAAGAGCCTTTGCCTGTCATCAGAGGTAACTCACCCAAATAAACATCCTGCTCTTTTATATCCTTTACTACACCGCCGGTTGTCTTTGAACCATCACGTTTTGGCGCAGGAGCATCTTTATCATAAATGGTTAAGCGTAGCTTAACGCGTAAAGAGGCACCATAAGTTAAACCACGAATTTGACATTCACGCACGTCAAAATCAGGCTCATCAATACTGTAATCTACATAACTTAAGTCTACGTAGTTATTATAACTGACAATTGGAAAAACTGAATGAAAAGCACCGTGCAAGCCTTTATCTTTACGCTTGTCAGGTGCAATTCCTTCTTGCAAGAAACCACGAAATGATTCCACTTGAATCGCTAGCAAATAGGGGATATCCAAAACCTGTGGACGTTTGCCAAAATCCTTGCGTATACGTTTCTTATCTGTAAAGCTTAATGCCATCGTTATTCCTCACACTTTGGGATAATCCTAGTTAGCATATGTTAACTAACTAAAAAAGAGTCTGCTTAGAAGCAAGCTCTGATTCTCGTCAAACCAGTCACTTCTTTCTAAGAAGACTTAAACACTCAAACCACTTTAAAGCTGCTCACAATATAGAACAGACCATGTGATAGTAGCTAAGCGACAAAAGGCCGACAGCACCTAGGTACCGTCAGCCATTTGAACTAAAACTTATTACTAAATTTTAGACAAGATCAATTACTTCATTTCAGCTGAAGCACCGACCTCTTCAAGTTGCTTAATAGCTTCTTCTGCTTCATCTTTACTTGCAGCTTCTTTCAAAGTAGCAGGTGCAGATTCAACAGCATCTTTTGCTTCCTTCAGACCAAGACCTGTGATCGCACGAACTGCTTTGATCACCTTGATTTTGCTATCACCAACCGCAGTTAGTACAACATCAAATTCAGTCTTCTCTTCAGCAGCAGCGCCAGCGTCGCCGCCAGCAGCAGGTGCAGCGGCTACAGCAGCAGCTGCAGACACACCAAATTTTTCTTCCATATCAGAAATCAAATCAACGATTTCTACTACAGTCATATTTGAAATTGCTTCCAAAATATCATCTTTTGAAACGGCCATAATATTCTCCTATGTATACCGAGTGAGTTTAGGCAGATGCCTCTTTTTGATCACGTACAGCAGCTACTACACGCACTAGTTTTCCTGGAACTTCATTCATTGTACGAGCTAACTTCTCTACAGGTGCTCTCAACGTAGCCATCAATATCGCTATTGCTTGGTCACGAGTTGGCATCTTAGATAAAGTTTCAAGTTGCGAAGATTCCAATAATTCACCACCCAGGGCGATCATCTTCACTTCAAACTTTTCTTGCTCTTTAACGAAGTCCTTAATCACGCGAGCCGCGGCTCCAGGGTCCTCTTGCGAGAACGCTAGAATCATCGGCCCTGACAAACCATCCCTCATACATTCAAATTCTGTATCAGCGAGAGCCAATCTAGCGAGATTATTCTTCACTACCCTGAGATAAACAGAATCTTCACGAGCCTTGGCACGTAAAGACGTCATATCATCTACAGAGATTCCACTATAATCAGCAGCTATAGCGGAATGTGCAGTTGCAGCAACCTCAGCGACCTCAGAGACTATTTGCTTCTTAGCTTCTAAAGTTAATGCCACGATTTACTACCTCATGGTTCGGTGGATATCCACCGTTAATAAACACCTTCCATATTCTCTTTCAAAAATACAGAAAATGAACCTAACGGCGCACACCCAGCCAAACTACAACTAGGAGAGCGCGCCATCTACGCAGGCAATTCAGCTGCAAGTATTCGTTTAAACACTCACTACTAGATTAAGTCTCACGACACCTACGGTCTTCGACGACATACAACCTTGTATATCTATTTTTCTTAGCCTCTTTTATATATAAAATATACACAAGAAACTAACAAATAATCCACTCCATTGGATTAAAGCTCAGGCTTTCGCCTTAAGCTATATTTTTTAACACTATCAGTAAGATAGGCTTGATTGATCGACATTTAAGCCAGGACCCATCGTACTAGACACTGATATTTTCTGAAGATAAATACCTTTCGCAGAGGTTGGCTTGGCTTTAACCAAAGCAGCCATCAACGAGTTTAAGTTTTCAGCCAATGCAGCTGATTCAAAATCAGCACTACCAATTGAACAATGAACAATTCCAGCTTTATCAGTTCGGTATTGAACCTGACCTGATTTTGCATTTGTTACAGCAGTTTTAACGTCTGGAGTAACCGTGCCTACTTTAGGGTTCGGCATTAAACCTCTAGGACCTAAGATCTGACCTAACTGACCTACTACACGCATAGCATCTGGAGTAGCAATAACGATATCAAAGTCCATTACACCTTTCTTAACCTCTTCCGCAAGGTCTTCGAAGCCGACGATATCAGCGCCTGCTTCTTTAGCAATATCTACGTTTTCGCCCTGACAAAATACAGCCACTCGAACTGTTTTACCCGTACCATTTGGAAGCACGGTAGAACCACGAACTACTTGGTCAGATTTCTTAGGATCAACACCTAAGTTGATCGAAACATCGATACTTTCTGTAAATTTAGCCTTAGGAAGCTCTTTAATTAGATCAAATGCATCTGATATTGAATATTGCTTTTCAATATCTACTTTTTCATTAATTAGTTTTTGTTTTTTTGTTAACTTAGCCATCACACTACACCCTCTACATCAAGACCCATACTACGAGCACTACCTGCAATTGTTCTTACAGCAGCATCCATATCCGCAGCTGTTAGGTCAGGCTCTTTAATTTTAGCTATCTCTTCCATCTGCGCGCGCGTAACTGTACCAACCTTCTTTGTATTTGGCTCACCACTACCTTTCTTAATACCAGCAGCCTTCTTCAGCAAAATAGCTGCTGGAGGGGTTTTAGTAATAAAGGTGAAACTTTTATCACTATAAACAGTGATAACCACAGGTATTGGCATATTCTGTTCTAGACTCTGGGTCTGGGCATTGAATGCCTTACAGAATTCCATAATATTCACACCGTGCTGACCTAAAGCAGGGCCAACAGGAGGGCTTGGGTTTGCAGAACCTGCAGGAACCTGCAACTTAATATATGAAGCGACTTTCTTAGCCATTTTACTTTCCTCGACGGGTGCAGTCGACTCTCGTCTCCCCGTGATTACATTAAAGGTAAATCGTTACTTAGATATGCTTTATACCTACAAACATATACAAGCGATTCACACAAAATCAGGCCTTCTCAACCTGAAAGAAATCTAGCTCAACTGGCGTTGAGCGTCCAAAAATCTGCACAGCTACTGAGAGCTTGCTTTTATCGTAATTCACTTCTTCAACAATGGCGTTAAAGTCATTAAATGGCCCATCGACAACACGAACCACTTCACCCACTTCAAACATCACCTTAGGCTTAGGTGTATCATCACCCGCCACACTGCGAAGAATATTATCTGCTTCGGCATCGGTTATAGGCGCAGGCTTATCACTTGTACCACCTATAAAACCAAGCACCCTGTCCGTATCTTTAACAAGATGCCAAGAATCATCATTCATTTCCATTTCAACCAAGACATACCCTGGGAAAAACTTACGTTCACTTTGACGCTTCTTACCACCACGCATCTCTACTACTTCTTCAGTAGGGACGAGGATACTACCGAATAGGTCTTGCATTTCAAAGCGATCTATTCGCTCCTGCAACGTACCCTGAACGCGCTTTTCAAATCCGGAAAATGCTTGAATCACATACCAGCGCTTTGACATATTAGCCTCCTGTTCCCAGGAAGAACTTTACAGCCCAGCCAAGTATTGAATCTATAATAAGCAGAAATATTGCCAAGATGGTAACCATAAAGAGAACCACCAAAGTGGTCTGCACTGTCTCTACTCGAGTAGGCCAAACCATCTTGCGAACTTCTGTACGCGCATTACCCATAAAACCAATTAAGTTTTTACCAGAATACGTTGTCAACGCTATACCAGCTGCGACACCTACTACGGCGAGCAACCCTAAAACACGATAGAGCAGAGATTCTTGAGAATAATAATAGAACCCACCCATTGCCACTAATACAAGAGCAATAGCAAGTACTAACTTTAGAATATCAAATGATGATGTTTGCGAATCCGCACTAGCTGTTGCCATTATTTTTATCTACATCATACGTAAACATTGGCAGGCCAGGAGGGAGTCGAACCCCCGACCTACGGTTTTGGAAACCGTTGCTCTACCAATTGAGCTACTGGCCTAACGTTTACTTTAAACAACAAAAGAACGAGAGGCATCAGCCTACTCGTTCTCGAAAAGGAGCGAGATTATAACAGGAAAAAGTTATAACTCAACAACAATATCCAGCTTATTTTTATTACCTTAAATGCCAGATAAACAAATCAACTGGATATTGCCACTATTACTACAAAGTTAAGCTATAACTTTAGCAACCACACCTGCACCTACTGTGCGTCCGCCTTCACGAATCGCAAAGCGTAGACCTTCATCCATAGCGATGGGGGCGATTAACGTTACGGTTACTTTTACGTTGTCTCCC
>JAZGES010000015.1:0-2364 GCA_036478935.1 Thiotrichaceae bacterium | reverse complement strand
TGGAAAACGGGGCAGAAACCAAGCTTTCTATTTTATCTGGCTTTGGGCTAGGTGCATTGGGTGTATTCTTATTACTAAGCTTACAATTTGGGAATTATCGAGAGCCATTGATTGTCATGCTAAATATCCCCTTAGCACTCATCGGTGCCATCTGGGGGCATTATATTATGGGGCTAGATTTTACCCTCCCGAGTATGATTGGCTTTGTCTCGTTAGCAGGGGTTGTCGTTAACGACTCTATCTTGCTAGTAGAATTTGTTAAATACCGAGTGCAAGAAGGCATGGTCTTTCATGATGCTGCACGGCAAGCTGTTCGTGATCGTTTTAGAGCTATCTTTCTTACCTCAGTGACTACGGTTGCTGGAATGACCCCCCTACTCTTTGAAACCAGTAGTCAGGCGCTCATACTCGTGCCGTTAGTGACCAGTATTGTATTCGGAATGCTGACCTCTACTATGTTGATTATGTTTGTGTTACCCGCGATGTATACCATTATGGAAGATATTGGTTTTGTGAATATCGATGGTAATAATGAGGATGCTGAACCCCAATTAGTATAGCTTCCTTCTTGGGGAACTCTTACCTGGATAACAGCCTTCATCTAAAGGAAATTTGCATCACTGTCGCTGTCAATTTAACCAGTGTAAGATGTTCTTATGCCATCAAACCAAAACCTCGTAGATAAACTCATAGAAAAAGAAGTTTCAGCCAAAACAGGTCGACTTGATCTAGGCTGTTGTGGCTTATATACCCTACCCGATAACTTACAAGAACTAGATTGGCTACAAGAGTTGATTCTTGCTAATCAATGGATAAACCCTAATACCCATGAATGGGTCTTCTCATCTAATAGAGGAAAAGACAACCAACTTACAGAGTTACCTCAATGGCTGGAAAACCTAGCTAACCTTGAAACTTTAAACATCTATGGCAGCAATATTAAAGATATTGGTGTTGTCAGACAGTTACAAAATCTTAAAAAAATTGATATGGGAGGAACCTATGTTGAAGGCTTGTCACCTTTAGCTACTTTATCCCACTTAGAAGAAGTATCTTGTGTCGGAACTAATATTAATGACCTATCAACTCTAGGAACAGCAGAAAACCTTAAAATTATCCGTTTCGGTGGTACAAAAGTAACTAGCCTATCGCCATTAAAAGAGTGGCAGCAAATAACAGAAGTTGACTGTCGAGGCATCACAGTTACAGACCTTTCTTCTCTATCTGAATTAACCCATCTTGAAAAGCTAGATTGTAGTGGAAGCCTTGTAAGCGACCTCAATCCATTACTAAACCTAAGCAAACTAAATGAGTTGTTATTTAACCGTAGTCTTGTTGAAGATTTATCTCCTGTACAAGCAATGCCCCACATTCAACATATACGATTTGGCTGGACAAAAATTACTGATATATCCCCTCTTAAAGCCTTACATGAATTAACAAGAGTCGGCTTTAATGGAACAGAAATTTCGGATATTTCAGCACTATCTAGTCTAAATGAGCTGGAACAGGTCAGCTTTGACCAAACAGCAGTAGCTGATATCTCCGCTTTGGCAGAATTAAAAAAAGTTAACGAAGTTCGATGTATTGCAACAGAAGTAACTAATATTTCACCCATATCTGGTTTAGGCTTGCTCGCAGGTATCAGGATGGATGCAACTAAAATTTGTGACTTATCCCCACTTAAAGACTTGAGCAACCTACAATATGTTAGTTTCAGCAATACCCTTGTATCAAGCTTAAGTAGTTTGCAGAAGTTACACCAATTAGAGCACCTAATCTTTCATGGAACTCGCGTTAGTGACTTAACACCTATTTCTAAATTGACCAACCTTCAATCCATTTCATTAGCTGGAACTGAAATCGATAGTTTATCAGCTCTAAGTAACCTTGCTTCTCTGCGCAGGCTACAGTGCGGATATACTCCAATAAAAAACAAAGATCTTGTCGCACTATCTAGCTTATCAAAACTTGAAAGATTAGGATTGGAAGGAACAGCTATTTCAGATTTATCGCCATTAACAAACCTGAAACATCTGGAATTGATTAATTGCAATAAATCACAGGTTTCTGACTTAACCCCTTTGCAAGAGCATATCCGCAAGGGTATGAATATTAATAATAAACAAAGTACAAACATGGATAGCTCAATCATCTATGTAGAAGACTGCCCTCTCGTCACGCCTCCTATTGAATTTATTAATGAAGGGTCGGTCGCTGTCAGAAAGTATTTCGATGAGTTACAGCAAGGGTCCGAGCCACTTAATGAGTTAAAAGTTATCTTCCTCGGCGAAGGTGCCGCAGGTAAAACCTCCCTTATTAAACGCCTAAGGAGTGAGTCATTTGATCAAAATGAAAAGCAGA
>JAZGES010000014.1:0-8134 GCA_036478935.1 Thiotrichaceae bacterium | reverse complement strand
CCTATATGCAGACGATAGTGCATTTCTTGTAGAGAGTAAGCGATAGACTGCCATTTCAAAACTAAGCCCGGTCTTTGATAAAATCCTCGGACGGGAGCATTAAGGTGTCCTGCGCGTAGGTAGTAGTCTATATCAGGTCGTGTAAAACCTCGTTTATTCAACCACACTCTATTAACGAGCTGACCTCTTGGGAGCACATTGCTTAAGTTTTCTGTTTTTTGTGGCTTGTTGGTCATTGCTTTGTGGTTTATAAAGAATTAGATTTGCATAGTTATATTATGCTTTTTTGGTGCATTGGTAAAATTTAGTTTTATTTATTTCTATATTGCATAGTTTAGTTATGTTTTTCATGAATACTTTAAACTTTTCTAGTAATTGTTGTAGCTATCCATCGCTGCAAATAGCATTTGGTATGATCAGGCGAGGTAATCTCATTACCTCGTTGGAAACTCTGAATGGCAATAAATGAAGCCATCTCTAAAATATCCTTGGCAGAAACGACCTTGGGAACACAGATAGTTATCTGTAGGTCATTGTGAAAGTTAAGTGTTTGTCGCTTTGTTTCTGGATAACCATCACCGCATTATCAAACCTGAAGAGTTATTCTTTGGTACGATTGATGGTGCTTCGGTTTATCCCAGAGTCGTTTTACAAAAGGCTCTGAAGTGCAATATAGCCACTGTCATCTTTGCTCATAATCACCCTTCAGGGGTGACAGATCCTAGCGATTCTGATTAGAGAATTACCAAACGGCTTGTAGATGCTCTGGCTCTGGTTAATATTCGTGTGCTGGATCATTATAACCAATACTCGTCACTTATTATTAAGTGTCTATGTTATGCTACACTCTAAGTTATGAATGCCACCACCAAAAAGAAACAGGTTATTGATTATGTGAAACATCATTCACTAGTGCGATCTAGTGAGGTTGAGAAGAAGGGTTTGCCTAGAATTTATCTGAACCAGTTGGCTCAAGAAGGCGTAATTAATCACGTAGGTCATGGACTTTATCAATGGCCTGATGTAAAGCTAGATAGCTATGCAGCATTGAGTGAAGTTGCGAAGAAAGTTCCCAAAGGCGTTATTAGTCTCTTGTCTGCCCTGAGTTTCCATGAGTTCACTTCAGAGAATCCTTTTGAGGTATGGGTAGCACTTGAGCGCAAGTCCTGGCGACCTGTGATTGATTATCCTCCTGTTCGGTTTGTCTTTATGTCGGGTAAATCCATTGAAGAAGGTATTGATGTGTATACCCTTAATGGTGTAGAAGTACGAATATTTAATCCTGCAAAAACAGTTGCCGATTGTTTTAAATATCGCAACAAGATTGGTTTGGATGTGGCACTGGATGCTCTCAAGGAAGGTTGGAAAATGAAGCGATTTACAATGGACGAGTTGATGCATTACGCAGAGATATGTCGGGTTGAGAATGTTATTCGCCCTTATGTGGAGGCTTTGATTTGAGCAAGGATATAGCGGCTTCTATTCGCCAACGCTTACTTAATTTAGCTAAGGATAAGCATGAGAATTTTGATTATGTATTGCGTCAATATCTAATTCAACGGTTGCTTTATCGACTAAGTGTTTCTGAGTATCGAGATCAGTTTTTATTGAAAGGCGCGATGCTGTTTTGGGTCTGGAATCAGGATATTCACCGCCCAACACGCGATATTGATTTACTAGGTTTTGGGAGCAATGATAAGCAACATCTCGCTGAAGTTTTTCAGGGTGTGATTAGTTTGCAAGAAGATGATGGACTAGCCTTTGATGCTCAGAATATCCATGTTCAGGACATTAAGGAAGATGCCAAATATCAGGGTGTAAGAATTACGGGTCACGCCAATCTTGATCAGGCACGTATTCCTTTTCAGATTGATATAGGTTTTGGTGATGCGGTCACCCCTGATTCTGAGAATATCAGCCTGCCTTCTTTTCTGGATCTTCCTGCGGCTAATATCGGTGCTTATCCTGTCTATACAGTGGTTGCTGAGAAGTTTCAGGCTATGGTTGAACTGGGTATTGCAAACAGTCGTTTGAAGGACTTCTTTGATCTTTGGATGATTGCCAGTCAGTTTGATCTTGAAGGTAGTATTTTGATGGATGCTATTTCAGCTACCTTTTCCCAACGAGAGACAATAATTGACTTGCAGGGTCTTACGGTGTTTTCAAATGCTTTTAAAATAGACCAGCAGAAAGGAACACAATGGAAGGCTTTTTTAAACAAAAATCAGTTACAAGTGGCTAAGTCTTTTCCAGAAATTATGACTGATTTAGAAGCTTTCTTGCTACCGCCTTATAGCTGCCTCGCAAGCAAACTGGACTTCAGTTTACAGTGGTCGCCTAAATCATGGTACTGGAAATAGCTTCTATCAAACCTCTACCAACCCTCATGTACATCAAGCAGGTTTAAAGGGAAGCTTAATTCAAAATAGCGATCACTCTACCCAAAAATTTTGCTTTCTTTCGGGGTTACATACCAAACCTGTCGGCTCTTTATCACCTTATTGTTCTAATGTGATGGCAGTAGAAATGCATCCCATGGCAGTGAGCGCTTTGTTTGGCATTCCTTGTAGCGAGGTCGAAAACAATGTGATCAATGGCGAGCTGATTCTTGATGATATCAACCACGTTGAAGATAAATTACTAGGCCCTGGTATTTTCATAGAAAAAGCCAAATGGCTTGAGAATTATTTATACTCAAAAATTAATGAAACCAGTGAACTGCGCATTGCGGCAAAAATGAATGCTGCCATCAGTAAAATGCATACTAATTTGCTTCATGGCAAAAAGGCCGATATGCAGGACTACACTGGTCATTCACGCATGCATACTCATCGTCTTTCCACCCAATGGCTAGGTTTGTCTCCAAAAAAGTATTTAAGATTGCAGCAATTTATTAGAACCTTAGATGATTTGCATTTCACGCAACACCTTTCTGCCGATATTGCCTCCAGCAATGGCTTTTTCGACCAATCTCACTTCAACCGTGTTTTTCGCGAGTTTACTGAAATGACCCCAAAACAATACAGAGAACAAAAATCGGATATGGCTGGGCAGCTTTTTTCGACGCATTGAATATTACTTTCTTGTAACTTTTGGGCTGTTTCGTAACAAGTTGGTTACTATATACTCTTATTTCAAGCGTTTGCGGGGAAAGAATCTAGGAATATTTTCATGGCACGTTTTACGAAATAACCCTAAGAGGGTGTTAATAATCTGCAATGAACAGCAACCCTCAGCAACGATCACAACCGTTAGCTTTTTACTGCACCTGTTAAAGCCAAAGTGTCAACTCACGGTCAATAATCATTAGTTTCGCAAGTTGCTTACCTCAAGGCGCTAGAACTCTCCACACTGATACTATTGAAATCATTCAAGGGTATTTGATTCATGAACGTGGTGCATTGCCACGCCATTAAGAACCCATAGAGAAAAATGATAAGGTTCAAGTGTGGCGACAACCCAGTTCTGAATTCTTCAGCTGAAAACACAAAACATCTATTCTTCAAATAAAACCTTGTTGTGAAATGGTTACGCTCATTCACATAAATTTTAAATCTTATTAATAATGCAAAAAGGCTATTCCGCAGGAGAGTTTCTCTTTCTACTCACAAGCTAACTACACAATCATAAGCCAATGGGAAAACTAGAAACGGATAAGACTTCCTTGAAGAATAATATAAATCAATTGTTTCATAACTTTATACAAGTATTGATTCACGCTCCTTATTTATAATTAATATTGCTAATCACAGTTATGTGAAAGATGTAGCCATAAACAAGTCGTCCGCGCAGTCTAGCAAGGGATATACGAGTTTGCCGGATAATCATCACTCATAAATATAACTTATAATTGCATATAAATTATGGTTCCCCTTTTAGTAAAACAAGAATAGCGAAAAAACAAAAATTGTACTATAGTCTCACCCCGATAATGGTTATCGGTAATACTGGATTAATACACCTCCATTAAATTATCGATAAATAATTGATTTTTTAAGAATAAATTCAATATTCCTATCTTTATAAATAGGAATGATTTTTATTTAATAATCTGTGAATCTGAATATAACAACTCAAGGAGTACGAACCTATGTTCATAACCAACCCTTTCAGTGCGCTTACGGAATACATCCCAGCCTCTGCCATGCAACTGTTTCTCGTCTTGATGATTGTTTTCGTCGTCGGAGGCACAATTTTAGACCTGCTTCACAAAAAAAGTGCAAAATACTTTTTTGAACATTCTGAGAAGCAAAAAAAGAGCGCAACTATTGAAGTTAGTAGCGCTGCAAAAAAATCACTACTAATTAAAACAATTTCTAGCGAAGTGCTAACGTCTTCTGAGTTTTCTAATCAAAAGCGTCGCTTATCTCACCTCCTTACTATGTATGGATTTATCTTGTTTGCAGCAACAACAGCCATCATGATTTTCGGTTACGCTGGCGCTACTGATACTCCTGCAATTTTCCCTATACTTTGGCACATTGGAGCATTAATGCTTGCAGTTGGTGGATATTGGTTCTGGTTTGCGATCCGTGTAGATGTAGCAGCTGAAGGTAAGAAATGGTATGACATTGCACCAAAAGCTGACATGTTCATCCTTTCATTACTTGCAACTTCAACGTTTGCTTTACTGTGGTCATTCACAGGGTCAATGGTATTCTTAGTTCTATTTGCTATATCTATGATTGCTCTATTTGGCGGCGTGTACTGGTCTAAATTTGCACATATGTTCTTCAAGCCTGCAGCTGCTTATCAAAAGAAAGTGGCTTGGGCTGATGGTAGTCGTGAAGGCCTTCCTGATATGCCTGATTTAAGTAGCGCAGAAGTTCATGAGAAATATCCTGATATTCCTACTTACATGGGAAAAACTCCACCTGATATGGGTGCTGGTATCAGACGCGAACCTGCCAACCATTATTAATCAAGTATTTAAGATACTTTAAAGAAATATTTAAGAGGATTTATTATGCCTACATATGTACATATGACCCGTTGTGATGGTTGTGGCGAATGCGTTGACATCTGCCCATCTGACATCATGCATATCGATAAAACGATCCGTCGTGCATACAATCTAGAGCCTAGCATGTGCTGGGAATGTTACTCGTGTGTAAAAGCTTGCCCACACAATGCTATTGATGTTCGTGGTTATGCTGACTTTACTCCACTAGGAAGCTCGGTACGCGTACGTCGTTCTGAAGAAAAAGGTGTTATTGCATGGAGAATTATCTTCCGCAATGGTACTAAAGACTTTGAATTACTTGCTCCAATCACTACTAAGCCTTGGGGTACTGCTATTCCAGACCTTAATACGGCTTCTGCTCCAAGTGACGAAATGCGTAATAGTAACTACCTTTATAACGAGCCGAAGTATATTCGTCTTGACGAGGGTGGCTTGCACACATTGACGTCTAACAAACTAGTAATGAAAGAAGGAGTGTATTACTAATGTCTTACAAAACAATTGTTGAAGATAATATTGATGTTCTAGTTGTTGGTGCTGGCTTAGGCGGCACCGGTGCAGCATGGGAAGCTCGATATTGGGGTAAGGACAAGAAGATTATTGTTGCTGAAAAAGCAAACATTGATCGTTCTGGTGCGGTTGCACAGGGTCTTTATGCTATTAACTGTTACATGGGTACTCGTTTTGGCGAGAACAATCCAGAAGATCACGTACGTTATGCACGTATGGATTTGATGGGTATGGTACGAGAAGATTTACTTTTCGATATGGCTCGCCACGTAGATTCAGCTGTACACCAGTTTGAAGAATGGGGTATGCCCATCATGAAAGATGCTGAGAAAGGCAACTATCTTCGTGAAGGTCGCTGGCAGATCATGATTCATGGTGAATCTTATAAGCCTCTAGTTGCTGAAGCAGCTAAGAAATCAGCAGACAAAGTATTCAACCGTATCTGTGTTACTCACATCCTTATGGATGAGACCCAAGAAAACCGCGCAGCAGGCGCAGTTGGCTTTAACGTACGTACTGGTAACTACCACGTATTTAAGTCGAAGACTGTAATCGTTGGTGCTGGTGGTGCTTCAAATATCTATAAGCCTCGTTCAGTAGGTGAAGGCGCAGGTCGTGTATGGTACGCACCTTGGTCATCAGGTTCTGCATACGGCTTAATGATTGAAGCTGGCGCGAAAATGACTCAAATGGAGAACAAGATTGTTCTTTGTCGTTTTAAGGACGGATATGGCCCTGTTGGAGCTTACTTCTTACACCTTAAGACTTATACACAGAATGCAGCTGGTGAAGAATATGAATCAAAATGGTTCCCATCACTGTCTAAAGATATTGTAGGTAAAGAATATCTGGATACAGAAGGGCAGCATTTATCTCATAAGCCAATCCCTACTTGTTTACGTAACCATGCGTTCATCAATGAAGTAAATGCAGGTCGTGGACCGATCTACATGATCACAACTGAAGCATTCCAAGATCCGCATCTTGAAGAAATCGGATGGCATAACTTCTTGGGCATGACTGTAGGTCAAGCAGTACTTTGGGCTGCAACAGATGTTGATCCTAAATACGAAAACCCAGAACTAACAACATCTGAGCCTTATGTAATGGGTTCTCATGCAACAGGTTGTGGCGCTTGGTGTTCAGGCCCTGACGCAGACCTTTCTCCAGAAGAATATTTCTGGGGTTATAACCGCATGACAACAGTAGAAGGCATGTTCGGTTGTGGTGATGCTGTTGGTGGTACTCCACACGCATTCTCATCAGGTTCATTCACAGAAGGCCGTTTAGCTGCAAAAGCTGCGATTCAATATATTGATGATGGCAAAGCGAATGGCGTTACTGTAAGCGACGCACAGATTGAGAAGCGTCGTGAGCAAGTTTACAGACCTATGGAGACATACCGCACTTACCGTAACCATATTACGGCTGGTTCAGTAAATCCTTACTACATCAACCCTAGACAAGGCCTAGATCGTCTACAGAAGATGATGGATGAGTATTGTGGTGGTGTTACTGTTAGTTATATGACGAATGGTAATCTTCTGAATATTGGTCTTAAGAAAATGGGACTACTAGCTGAAGATTGGGAAAACGGTATCGCAGCTGAAGATATCCATGAACTACTACGCGCATGGGAGCTTAAGCATCGTATATTGACTTCTGAATCTGTAATGCAACATACTCTTTTCCGTGAAGAGACTCGTTGGCCTGGTTACTACTACCGTGGTGACAAGATGAAGCTTGACGATGAAAACTGGCATGTATTAACAGTTTCTCAACGTGATCCTGAGTCAGGTGAGTACACGATGGAAAAAGCACCACTTTATCATTTGATTGATGATGGTGACAAAGAAGAAGCATAGTTAATATTGCCCTGCTTAATGCAGGGCAATATTGCAGTGTATAAAGACCAATAATTTATTATTGGTCTTTTTTATTAGCCTAACTTATTTTTCTGTTGGTTTTGTTGGGTTAATAAAAAAGATCACTTATAGTGTAAATGAAGAGAGTTGGAGTAACGGATGAATATCATAGAAAAAACGGATGAAGAGCTTTTTGAGATCGCCAAACCTTGGTGGGACAATTTAATTAAATACTCTAATAATAAAAATTATCTAATGTTTATCAAAAATTTTGCACACGCTTTACGTGAAGGTGCAAATGAGATGGAGTTAGGCAAACAGTTCGCTCGAAGCGATCTAGCACACAACTTGTCTACTGAGTATGATATCTTGGGCACTATACGTCGTGGAGAACATGTCACTATCGTTATTAGACAGAAACATAAAAAGAAGGAAGGAGATTGGTTAGGTCGATTAGTCTTAGGCTATGAAGATGGTGAAGTAAAAATCTTTAGTGTTTCGCTATTCTAGACGCGACCGAGATACTGGCTTCACGTATACCCCCTATTTGAACTATTATCGAAGCACATACCAACCAGAAATGAAAGACGCTCATAATGAAAGACATTATAAAAGAAAATAAGCTTGTCGAGCTAAAGTATCAGATCGTTGATAAAAACTCAGACGATATTTACCTCGAAATTGAATACCCTATTTCCTACCTACATGGTGCCGATGATATTTTATCGCCTGAAGTTGCGGGTGCATTACTAGGCCACACAGCAGGTGATATCATTGATGTCCCTGTTGACTGTGA
>JAZGES010000013.1:0-9249 GCA_036478935.1 Thiotrichaceae bacterium | reverse complement strand
TTTTTCTGAACTTGTAAAACCGCTCGATGTGAACCTTTATTTGGACGACAAGCATAACTATGCTCAATCAACCCTTTCTCAAAAGTGCTTTCCGTGACATTAAGAATGGCATGATGCAATACCCTATCGGGAAAACTCGCTGCATGAATCAAACGTTTTTTAGGGTCATGGATATAAAAGCCACGATACTCGCCTTGCGGCGCATGATGTAACAAGGTTGTTTCTTGCAACTGAGCAATACTCGTGTCGATTTCATCACAGAACTGACGAACATCCTTACGCTGATGTTTACCCCGCGCTGCTTTCCATGTCGCCAATAGTAAATTCTCATAACTGGCAATATCGGCAAGATCAATGTGTTGACGTTTCATCAAACCATTCCAATAACCGTTTTAGGAAAACTTCACCATACTTTTCGATGCGTGCATGCCCTACTCCGTCAATAGATTTCAACGCTTCTAATGTGCTGGCTGTTTGTTGCACCATATTTGCCATCTGCTCATTGGTAAACACTGCATAGACGGGTATTCCATGCTTTTCAGCCAATTGTTTGCGAAGTTCTCTTAACTCCACATACTTGGCAAAATCGTCCTCATTTAAAATTTCTTTATAATCAATTCTTTCTTTACGTTGTTTTTTTGAGAATTCTGAAGAGACTGCCGCACCTTCAATATAGCTAAGACAAAAAGCCCACGTACTTTGATCCCCCTGAGACACAAACTCTCTATCAACTGAAACAATGCGCTGCTGCATACAAAACTGATTTAGTGCTTGTTGCTCAAGTTCAGGCGATAAAACAGGAATGGTAAAAAAACGGTATTTCATCACTACATCCTTGTACATGAGAAAGAGATACTCATAGCTTATGAACAAAGAAATGCTTTGCTAAATACGACCAAGGTGAGAATACACCGATTAAAAGGTGAAATTAGTGGCAAGCATAGTGCTGATGACCGAATTTATGCGCAGGGCTATATGCTTTCCCTTTTTAGTGATTTATAACGCGAACCCGACTATACGACCAACAATGCGACCCACTATGTCTTTTTAAAAAGATCGCGCACTTTTCCAACCGACTGTTCAATAAAGCCGCGCCCAGCGCTGCTCGCGGCTACCGCACGCGTGCTGCGTTGGTCGCTAGCAGAGTCATGGTCGGCTACCGCCTCTACTTTTGCTTGACCAAGAGAGAGCCGGAACCCGAAGTCGTAGTCACGGTTGTCAGGCGTGTCCCCGGAGCGGTCAGCGGAGCGCACGTCCTGCCCGAAGTCGAACCACGAGCCACCACGCAAAACACGGTACACTGATGTCTCTGCTCCCTCCGGGTTTTGCACGGGACTAGTCGGGTAGTCGCCATACCAGTCCTGACACCACTCATATACATTGCCATGCATTTGATATAAGCCCCACTCGTTTTTAGCTAAGGCTTTTACGGGAACTGTTTTTTCTCGATCTAGACCTTTTTTACCGTTAGCGTAGGGATAACCTCCATCATAGTTCACCTGTTCAGGGCTAATGTTTTCCCCGAATGTGAAGGGTGTTGTGGTGCCTGCACGACAGGCATATTCCCACTGTGCTTCTGTGGGCAACTGTGCGGATAATTCTGGAATCAGTTCATTGAGCTTTTTGATAAACACTTGCACTTCATCCCAACTCACTTGCTCGACAGGGTTTTGAAGGTCTTCGTTAAATCTCGCTGGGTTTTCCCCCATCACGGTTTGCCAAAGTGCTTGCGTGCAGGCGGTATCGGCTAACCAGTAGCCTGAACTTAATGTCACTTCATGCTGTGCTTCATCACTGCTTCTATCTATTTCTGATGTGGGCGACCCCATCAAAAACGTACCTGCTGTAATATAACGAAAGCGTTGGCTGATGCCTTTTACGGTTATCTCGGTATAGATGCCATTCTCATCTTGCTCTAGTGTTCCGCCCCATTCTGGGTAATACACACGGGTTTGTTGCCCTTGATGACCCGCTTCGAGGTACAAACCCTGTGCATCACGCCCGATATTCTCTGCCCAGTCTGGTTTGGTGAGAGTGGCGATGGTGAGGCTTTCAGTACCAGTGTCGATGGAGATGCTTTTATCATTCGGCATTTCAATGAAGATTTCATCGTTTACGGGAACTGTTTGGTGATCCACGTCGATTAAGCGTTGTGTGAACTCACTCTTGCCTAACTCAAATCTATTGCTTATTAAAACATCTGCATTATTGTGATTCTGATCTTTCTTGAATGTCAGTTGATTGGCATATTGCTCAAGCCGATAAAATGTTGCTGATTGATTGATATCTATAAAACGCGCCACATCAGATAGATTGACATTTTTTGGGAGTTGAATCGGTTTAGAGTCATCCTCATTAACCAGATCTTTATATAGAGTTACCCAGAATAATGCGGCTTCTTCCCCTCCCTTTTCTTGGTCTAACAAGTAGTAATACGCATAGCTTTGATACAAACGATCGTTAGCCTTCTCCGTAAACGTTTTGCAACGACGCCGCAGATAATGAAGTGCTTCGTTCGCTCCTGCGATTTCATGATCGGGCAGTAAGGACTGAACCGTGACTAATTCTACATCTAGGATCGAGCGGGGCAGAACCGCATGAGTGTTTCTTACTAGCTGAATTGCTTTCGCTTGTTGTTTTGAGGTAAACGTTTCTGAGTCTGCAAAAATTCCTCGATACCTTGATAATTCTTCTGGCTTTAAATAAAGGAACTCACCATCGTCATCTATATGCTCATAAGTGCGACAGGCCGCTTCAATACTGACGGGCAAGCCTAAGTATTTTCTGCTTGCTCTTAATAGGTGAGGTTCGATTCGATAGGTAAAGGACAAGAAGGATAAAAGCCTTTCAACATCTTCTTTGTTACGTTTTTCATCCTTGAGTGGTTCTTGATGCGCTATCCCACCAGACCTTGCTAGATCATTATCCCAGCTATAGGCATGAACCCCCTTTAGGTTTATTCCTTGAAGATCCGCAGCTGATGCTGGCGCTAATAGCAATAGGGTATTGCCCATCTTTTTTGTCTTTTGCAGGAAGGTTTGCCAGTGCTGCCTAGTCGCTTTGTCTGCTAAAGCACCACAATCACTGAGTATCAAAATGGCGGTGTCGATAGGGGGAGTTACCCATTTTTTCTCTTGGTAATCTTCATGCTGTTTAATGCTGATCATTCCACCTGGATAGTCCTCTATTTTTTGCCAGATGATTCTATTTTTACCCCAATATTTATTCAACCGACTCTGTAGCTGTTGATAGTCCGTGCGGCATGTGCGTAGATGCGAGGCATAATCAGCAAGCACTACTATTTGACTAACGCGGCAGTGCTGTGATGTATAAGGAAAATATTTTAATGAATCCCCCTTTTCGATATGTTTTACCAGTTTGGGAATGTCGGGATGATTGGATAGGTATTTTTGCTTGAGTATGTGACGTAGCTTTGCCCATATTTTGGGGGGACGCGTCAGAGGTTGCCACTTTGGTTTTTTGGCATTTTCATCGTAAATGTCATCCCCATTTAAGGATTTTATTTTTTCAAGCCATGCTACTTTCTCAAAGACCTTCGGCTTCAAATGTCGCTCTAATCTCTCGCGTTTGACAATGTGATAGAACGGTAACAGTGGTCGGTCTGCTGTACTGGTTTGTGGAAAGCTTTGAGCAGGACTTTCACTCTTATTTTGCTGGTAAGAGCTGTGCTCCATCAGATCTTGATCATTCTTTGTTGAATGTATTGGTACTGATTCTGCTTTTTCAAAGCCTAAGTTACGTGCAATTTTTGCAACGGCTTCAAAATCATCAAGTTCAGTGTGCTTTTCAAGAATTAATTCCAGAAGATCACCATAACTCTTTCGCGACTTTAGTCCGTTCATTCCCATAGCTACTTTTTCATTTCTGGGTATTTTTGGTAAAGATACGGGCTAATGGTTTCTATCAGCTTCACATGCTTGGCATCTCGTTTCTCTTTATCTTTCATTTCAGCGGTATGCTTACAAAGCACTCGCAACATATCCAAGTACTCTGCTTGACCTGCGGGCGAGACACCTTGTTCTTTTGCTTTTTGTCGACTCTTGATAAGCAATAAGGCGGCGGCTTCACGTATTTCAGGGCTACATTTATTAGAGAAGTGGACTTCTCCTCGTTTACATAGCCATTTTTTTAGTTCATTTTCATCTTCGGGTGGGTTGAGATCTAATACAACACATCGTCGCACAAACGCTGCGGGAAGTTCTCTTTCGTCATTGGTGGTAATGATAATGAGCGGTTCATTTTGTTCTTGTATACAAACAGGTGCATCTCTCCAAGGAATACCAAAAGCCCCATTACCTAAAGTTTCCAATAAATCATTTGGCAAATCCGTTTCTGCTTTGTCGATTTCATCAATGAGGATCACAGCCCCATCTTCTGGGTTCCATTGTTCCTTTTCTCCATTTTCATTAACAAGTTCTGGTTTTTTCTTTGCTGTGCCTTTGTGTCCCTCTGTTGCATAGATTTTTTCGGCATCTGTCCAATTAAAAATCCACCATAGAACACCGGGGGTTACATATTTTAACGGGTTCAAATAGCTATCAATTTCTGCTTTCTTCGCATCTTTGAGCAGGATACTAGCCGCTTGTGCATCGGCTAACCTTGCTACCGCATCAAATTGATAATGTAAATCCTGACTATCACTTCGAGAGTGGACGACTTGTGACAAAAAGACACGCTGCCAAACTTGGGCAACAGCTCGCGCTAATTGGCTCTTTCCTGAACCTGTTTCACCACGAATTAACAAGGGCCGTCCTGCTAGATACGCAGTTTCAATAGCGTCAATACTATCCTGTTCGAATTGATGCTTTGTTGGCGTCGTCCATGTGCCTGTAGCTTCAAGGGTGATAGGGGTTGTAGGTATTGTTTTCATTTGTTATGTCCGAGTTCATGCACATGCTTCAAAAAATCTCTTAAAGCGCCTGTTAATTTTCTATCATTATGAATCGCTACTTGCTTTGTCCCTGATTCCCCCTCCAATAATAAAATAACCAAAGAGGGTAAATACTTTTGAATGCCGTAAAGCACATTATAATCTGCTATGTAGTCATAATCTGTTCCCGCATTGCAAATATAGTGCTGTTTGAAACCTCTACGATACAGACGCTCAAGCTGACGGTTTAACTCAGCGACATCATCTTTGCCCAAAGGCTTATCCTTGTTATCGGGATTAACCTGCCCCCATATATGCTGAATAACCATATCAACATTTCTTTTCGCATCGGTTCCACTGGGCTTTTTAGGAATCGTAAACTCATCTTTACCTCTAAGTGAGGTAGACCCATGTTCAAAAAGGAACTTGGGGACCTTTTGGTGTAAACGAGATGTGATAATGAGTGCAGCAGAGGTTGTCTCTACTTCAAGATCCATACGCATATTCGTTATTTGGCTTTCAGCACTCCAATCCTTTATCCAGTCATCTTCTACAGAGAAAAGGATCAAGCAACTCACTATTTCTTTGGCTACTTCAATCAACAAACTTTTATGATCAGATGTACATTTTTTATGCGCATTTTGAACTGCATCAAATAAGATATATTCAATGACTTCATAACAATCACCGTCTGCCGCTTCACAGAGTTTTTTTGCTAAATCGGCAGTGGCTAATTCTTGCTTTTCTTCAAGCTCTTCAATCAAAGCTTGTTGAAATTCTTGAGGGGCTTTATCTAGAAGAGTTTTGACTTTATCTTCAATATTTTTTTGGAACTGAGAGTCCTCAGAGCGCGTAATTCCCTTATTTCCATTGCCGCCTAAAGGAAATAAAACTCTTCTTGCTATCTTCCTCAAGAAATCCTGTCTATACGATTCCTCTTTGAACTTATCTTCATCATGCAATAAAGCTCTTAGGCTACCAAAGCTTTTTAAGCAGTCTGGCAAATTGCCTTTTATAAACTTTACCCCGTCAAGATTAGCGGCTTCAAGATTACTCTTTCCTTCATTCTCTAACTGGCTATGTATATTGTCCCAGAACTTTACAACCTGTTCTTGATATGTGGATTTATCAACTTTAACTTCATCAATCCAAATCGGGATTAAGCGCGTTCTTATTTCGCCCTCTCGATATATTTTTGCCAGCTCCGTCATGCAATAAAATGAATTGAAATACTTAGGACTAGCAATAACAATGACATGCTTTGAACGCTCTACTTCTCCCATAAACTGATCAAAGGACTCTCCATATCTAAGCTTTTCAGTATCGCAGCGGAAATCAAAACCATTGTTTGTACAAGTTTTTTTTAGCTCCTCCAATAATGGTATGTTTTTCTCAGCATCGTAGGAATAAGACACATAAACAATAGGTCGTACACTTTCTTTCATCTCCTTCCCCCTTCTTTTATTACCAAAACCATACCCAACCATTGGTGGTGATGTGTTTTGCCAGCCCAAGCAAGATCAATAATCCTAAATAGAAAGGATACGTCGCGGGCGACCAAAAAGCTGACCACATTGATTTGGGTAGTGCGCCACGCTCTGGTTTTATGCGAAAGAGGTCTTTGCCGGTGATTAGCTTCTTTTCTAAGTTATCAAGAAAGGTATTATTGGCATCAACAAATTTGCGCTCCATAGCGAGATAATAGGTGTCGATAAAGGCAAATAGAATTAATGGAATAATTGCTAATACAGCAAAGTCCACTTTTCCTTTTTCAGCAACCAAGGCAAAAATAGCGGAAATAATGAGTACGCACCATTGCTTTGAGGCTGAACTATTTTTTGCCATACGCGCAATCACGCCTTGATACATTTTTAGGTGTTCGTGAAGCGCTATGGACTCGTAGCTAATGCTGGTGATTTTCTGTTCTGACATGCTTTACCCCTAATTAACCAGTGCTTAGGATAGTAGCACGTTCATGTTGCTGTCGTGAGAGATACCCTCAGAAACAGACCACCAAACGGGCTCTAGCCACACGACTTAGCAGACAAATAGATTAGTACCCCTTTCATTGGCTAAAAGTGATACTATCGCGCGCATATTAAATAAAATTGTTACAAAGCCAAAGGAAAGGTAGTTTTGGTAGAGCGTCATTCTCCTCAGACACACCACATTACAAACAAACATATTTGCCCAAAAGCCAAGAAGATACTCAACGGCTTAGATAAAGCAAACCACGAAGCCTATTTGGTAGGCGGTGCTGTGCGCGACTTATTGCTGGACAAAATTCCAAAAGATTTTGATATCGCTACTAGCGCGCACCCCGAAGAAGTTAAAAGAACATTTGGTTCGGGTTGTCGACTGATTGGCAGAAGGTTTCGTCTTGCGCATGTTCATTTTGGACGTGAGTATTTGGAAGTTGCCACATTCAGAGCACCTCATGATGATCATGAATCTGGTAGAACTTCTGATGATGGTCGCATTATTCACGATAATGTTTACGGCACTTTAGAAGAGGATGCACTGCGTCGTGACTTTACCGTCAATGCTTTATTCTATGATTTAAATACTGGCGATGTGCTGGATCACGTAAAAGGCATGGATGATATTCATGCGCGCCAACTTCGCTTAATCGGCGATCCCGAGACTCGTTATCGTGAAGACCCCGTTCGCATGCTTCGTGCGATTCGATTTGCCGCCAAGTTGGATTTCACCATTCATCCAGATACTGAGCAGCCTATTTATTCACTTGGTCATCTACTAAAGAATATTGCCCCTGCACGCCTATTTGATGAAACACTCAAACTCTTCCACGGCGGCAAGGCGTTAGAGACTTTTAGAAAGTTACGCCAATATGATTTGTTTCAATATTTATTCCCGCTAACTGAACACAGCTTGGCTATGGAAGATAATGACGAGTTTCTAAACTTTATTGAAATCGCCTTAAAGAATACTGACAAACGAATCAACTCTGGCAAAAGCACCACGCCTTCTTTCTTATTTGCAGTGATGTTATGGGATAAATTAACCGCTCATTTCGAGTACCACATGGAAGAAGGTCAACCTGCTTATCAAGCGATGCATAAAGCGGCTAGTGATGTGTTCTCTGAGCAAGTACGTGCTATCTCTGTACCGAAAAGATTCAGCACGATGACGCGTGAGATATGGGCACTGCAAGATCGATTTAACCGTAAAGATTGTCGTTCATCATTGTCCTTTATTGAACATAAACGCTTTAGAGCTGCTTATGACTTTTTCTGCTTACGCTCTAAAGCTGGTTATTTACCCGCAGAGGAATGCGAATGGTGGACAACGTTCCAGTTTTTGCCTCGCGAAGAACAGGAAGAAGCCTGTAAAGAGTTTGCTGGTCCAAAAAAGAAAAGACGACGTCGCCGTAAAAAACCTCAAAGTGATTAGCTATATTGCTTTAGGTAGCAATCTTGGCAAATCAGCCGAGACTTTACGCTCAGCCCTCACCGCACTAAGCGCTCATTCTGATATCACTTTAATCCAAAGCTCTAGTTTGTATGGTAGCAAACCGCATGGCCCACAAGATCAGCCTGATTATGTGAATGCGGTAGCCAAAATAGACACTTCGTTAAAACCCCTTGAGCTTCTTGATGAATTACAGCAGGTAGAAAACGCTCATAACCGAACTCGTACCGGACAGCGCTGGGGAGCAAGAACTCTTGATCTTGATTTGCTACTGTATGGAGATATGAAGATTGATTCTAAGCGGTTAGTTGTTCCTCATCCTAGAATGACAGAAAGAAGTTTTGTGCTTTATCCCCTTGATGAAATCAGTAATGAACTTATATTCCCTAATGGAAAGCGTCTTGCAGACTATCTACCCATTGTCGAAAATGACTTATGGGTTCTAGCCGACTAGACTAAACCTAAGTTCACATTGCAGAGAGACAAGCCATGAAAAAGCGCAACGTCACCGTTACTACCCTTCAAAAGATGAAAGCCGAAGGTGAGAAGATTGCTTCTTTAACTGCTTACGATGCTAGTTTTGCACGCGTAATTGATCTGCAAGGCATTGACTTTATTTTGGTGGGTGACTCTTTAGGCATGGTCATACAAGGGCATGAAACAACCGTTCCTGTCAGTGTAGACGATATTATTTATCACACTAAAGCCGTAGCTAAAACTTGCCAGTCAGCTCTGTTAATGGCTGACCTTCCCTTTATGAGCTACACCTCACCCCAGCAAGCTTTGCACAATGCAGCAAGGATTATGCAAGAAGGTGGGGCACATATGATTAAGCTGGAAGGTGGCGCTCCACAAGTAGAGACCGTCAGGCAACTCACTCATCACGGAGTACCTGTTTGTGCCCACTTAGGGCTTACTCCACAGTC
>JAZGES010000012.1:0-2580 GCA_036478935.1 Thiotrichaceae bacterium | reverse complement strand
TTAAATTTATATTCCATAAATTATACAGTTGCCAACTCCACTGATGTTCCCTTTGTTCTTAAATTCTAAGAAACTCTATTTAGGAATTAAGAATGACAACAATAAATTCAAAGCTATTTTTTATACTCGCCATTGCATTGGCTGTTAGTGGGGTCGGTTGTAGCACTGGTTATACCGCAAAGAATGATGGCAAATCAACGGTGGCAACACTAGCTAAATTGGAACAGAGCAACAAAGCAGACGAAGCTATGATTGCGGCAGTATTAGTCGCACTTGGAAAAGAAGATAAAGTTGAGGTTATAGCTAAGAAAAAAGCATGGATTGCAAAACGTCGTAAGCAACAGGCTGTAAAAAAGAAACAAATTTTAAGCATTAGAAAGCAGCAACTTGCTCTTAAGAAAAAACATTCCAGAAAGGCATATTCCAAAAGTTCAGCTACACCCGCTATAAGAAAAGTAGCTTGGAGAACGAATCAGCCTCACTCATTAACAGGCGACTTTTCACGGAACTCTTCAGCTCAATCCTTTATTCAAAAAATGTCTCGTTCTTACAATATGGATAGTAACTACTTGAACAGAATATTTTCGCAGGCAAGAAACCTTAAGCTGGCTTATAAACCAGCAAAGCCCAAGACCAAGAATAGAAATCAAAAGTCTCGTGGCAGAATGGGGCGATGGACACGTTACCGTCGCTTTTTTATTACACCACGACACATCAATGGTGGCGTGAATTTTTGGCGAGAGCACACAGCTACGCTCAATAAAGCCCATCAGCAATATGGTGTTCCTCCTGAGTATATTGTTGGAATTCTTGGAGTAGAAACAATTTACGGCGGGAATGTAGGAAAAACTCGTGTCATCGACTCGCTTTCAACGAAAGCTTTTCATAAAGGACGACGTAAGAAGTTCTTTCGTAACGAACTAGAGAAGTTCCTGCTTATGGCACAAAGCGAGGGGTTGAATCCTACTACGTTAATGGGCTCTTCTGCTGGGGCAGTGGGTTTATGTCAGTTCATGCCCAGTAACTTTAGAACACTTGGAGTTGATTACAATAGAAATGGGGCTTGCAACCTTTGGGATCCCGTAGATGCGATTGGGAGTGTGGCAAATTATTTTAGTAAACATGGCTGGAAACGAGGTGGCCCGGTTGTTGTTAGAGCTTCCACTCAAGGCAGTAGTTATAAAAAACTAAGTTCTGGCTATAAAAAGAAATATAGCTTAAATCGTTTAGCTAAAAAGGGAATTGTGCCTCAAGGTAGAGTAGATAGCGTAGTACGTTTCTTGCGCATGAATACTAATGCAGGCGATGAGGTCTGGCTTGGCGGGCATAATTTCTACGTGATAACTCGATATAACCATAGCAGCATGTATGCATTGGCAGTTCATCAGTTGGCCCAAGAAGTTAAGCGGCGATATCAAGGTGGAGTGAAGGTCGCTAACAAATAAGGGTTGAAGCAAGTAGTGGCTATTTTAGTTTGGTTGTAATCTGCTGAGGTCGGTGAAAATCAGGAGCACCTGAACCAAGTTCATTTAAGCTAATATATTGGCGAGCTTGTTGTTTGCCAATAATAAAGCAGACGTTATGTACCCATTTATCGTCACCTAATAGATCCACCAATAGTTTTTCTGGCACTTCAATCTCGGCTTGCCAGCTTCCTTCTTGTTGTGATGACCGAGTAGTGATGGCTTCAAAAGAAGGCAATAGGTTCTCGGCCCGTTGTCTGACACCACTAAATGTCATTAACCACCAAGCCCCGTTGGCTGATAAGTTCCACTCTATATATTGCTGTGTTTTCGGGTTGACGAGAAACCACTCTGCTACATCCTGCTCCCACAATCCTTCTTTATATTCATAAGGCTTAGCTATTGGTGACTTTTCAGGTGGAACATGAACATCTACTTTAAGCGTCCAATGAGTTGATTTAATAATCTCAAAAGCTACTTTGGGACAAGATTCTCCATACCAATCTTTTTCAAGGTATTTCATTATTCTTTACTCGTCCCTAAGTGTTGAAAGGGTAATAAATTTATCTTTATCACGAACCAGCATGAGTACTTGTAACCCCTCTTTTTTTGCAAAAGCTAGGCCTTTCTTATCACCTAGCACCATAATCGCAGTAGCATAACCATCTGCCATCATTGCCGACTCATGCAAGACGGTTACAGATGCCAGTTGATGTGTTACTGGCTTGCCTGTTTTTGGATCAAGCGTATGGCTATAGCGAACCCCCTTTTCTTCAAAATAGTTGTGATAATCTCCCGAGGTAGCCACTGCTATATTCTCTAAAGGAATGATTTGATGTGCTATCTGCTTCTTGTTCGCAGATGAATCAATGATGGGCTTCTCAATTGCTATTTGCCAATTTTCTGCTTTGGGGTTCAGTCCTCTTACTTTTATTTCGCCGCCTATTTCAACGAGATAGTTCTGTATACCTCGCTCATCTATTAGGGTTGCGACTCTATCAACCGCGTAGCCTTTAGCAATGGCAGAAAGGTCTATTTGTAACAGAGGAATATCTTTTATTAACTGAGAAGGGTTGTCCGAAGTTTTAAGGTGTTGATAACCTATGGTTGCTTTTGC
>JAZGES010000011.1:0-13355 GCA_036478935.1 Thiotrichaceae bacterium | reverse complement strand
AAGGTGCTGGAAATGGCGCTGGTAACGGTGCTGCTAAAGCTAACGGTTGGGGAGCTGGTAAAGGCGACGCAGACGGTGAAGTAGATTTCGCTATCTCTTTCAAAGGAAAAGGTCGCACTAACATGGATACTAAAATGGCTGCTGACGGTGAAGGTAACGGAACTGCGAACGGTTTAGTTGATGGAACTGCTGCTGGTAACGGTACTGGTAACACTACTGCTAACGCTACAGGTTCTAATAAGACTAACGGTGCTGGTCAATTACCAGGATCTAATAGCGCTCCTGTTGCTATGCCTGCTCCAGTAGCTCCTACTGCTGCAAAATAAATCCTAAACAGGGATTGGTAAAAAGGCCTGCAAATGCAGGCCTTTTTATGTGTACTTGTTTATCCCTTCCTTTAATTCTTGGTTTGGTTTATCTAGTTATCACTCTATAAATATCAGAGGTCTTTCATCAACCCTCTAAAAACCATATCGTCATACCCTACAACCCCAACAATAACACCTTGATCATCACTTACAGGAGCTGTGTGCAAATGAAACTGGTGAAATAACCGAGCACAATACCGTACATCCATACTATCTTTTACACACATCGCCGGCTTAGACATCACCTCATAAATATTAATGCGTTCAGGACTTTTATCTTGAGCAATCACTTTTTTAGCAATGTCTGCCATGCACACAATGCCGTATTCATCATCTTCATGTCGCTTATCAACAATTAACACACGGGAGCTACTCTCCCTCATTTTTTTCAAATCATCCTGCAACGTATCCTTGCCATTGACCAGCATTATTTCGGTATTCATGACATCTCTTACACGTATGATTTCGCTCATAGTTTTTCCTCGATCACTTCTGATATTGCTTCAATCTGTTTGGTCACTCCAACAGCATCTTCCACATCAATCTGGAAAGCAATACCAGCTCCACTAGAAGTATCAAACTCTGCGACAGACTCAATCACTTCAAGTACTTCTCGGCTCAAATGCTTTTCAACTAGAAACAGTACCATATCTCTAGCTGACTCCAATTGTAGTCCAAAGAAAGTAGTGGCTTCCTTCATACCTTCTCCACGGGCATTACTAACGACCGTCGCGCCTGTTGCGCCAGCCTCTTTTGCAGCGTCAATAACTACATCTGTTTTCTCGTCATTTACAAACGCAATTAATAATTTAAAGTGCATGTTTTCTCTCCTTACTTTACTTTGCTTTCATTACTACTAGCTTCTAGTTCATCATCAACAATTTCCAACTGCTGAACTCGCTTTGTCTTATATTCTGACAATTTTGCATAAGCTAGTACGCTCATTATGGGAAATAAACTAGCAAAAGCAATCAAGCCAAAGCCATCTATTAATACATTCCGCCCCGGCACTGTTTCTGCTAAACCTAATCCTAATGCTGCAACTAATGGCACAGTCACCGTTGATGTGGTTACTCCGCCTGAATCATAAGCTAACGCTATTATCATTTTAGGTGACATCAGTGTCTGGATTACAACAATTGCGTAACCAGCTGCGATGAAATAATGTAGTGGGTAGCCTGTAATTATTCTCCAAGATCCAAGCGAAATACCTACCGCAACGCCAATGGCAACTGCAATACGCAGACCCCAAATACTCACAGCGCCACCAGAAACCTGTGAGGCTTTAATTGCCACTGCCATTAATGAAGGTTCCGCTATTGTAGTACTAAAGCCAATCGCAAAAGCAAAGATTAAAACCCAATAATAATCAGACCAATGAACTATGTCAGGAAAACTTGATAAACCCTGATAAATAAACGATGGGCTAGTCAGTTGCTCAGCCATTAGTCTACCCAAGGGGAATAGCGCCTCCTCCAAACCTTGCAAGAAAAAAGTCAGCCCTAATAGAACATAAAAGAAGCCAATCACAACTTTGCGAAAATTAGGTAAGGGCTTACGTATGACTAAATATTGGAAGCCGAACAAAACCGCTGCAATAGGTAATACATCACGTAAGGTGCCCCACAATGCATGCAGAAAATCAAAGAACCACGCTTCCATCAAATCACCATCCCATACAACATAACGAAAATAATCGGTAAAAGTGAGGCAAAGGCGATAAGTCCAAAGCCATCAATCATTGGGTTTCGCCCTTTGATATTGGAAGCAAGACCAACCCCAAGCGCCGTAACCAGAGGCACAGTGATAGTAGAGGTCGTCACCCCTCCTGAGTCATAGGCAATACCAATAATAAAGTCTGGAGCAAAAAAGGTCATTGAGACAACAATGACGTAACCCGTAATGATGATGTAATGCAGTGGCCAGCCTTTCATGATGCGCAGAACACCTAGCACAATAGCGGCTCCTACTGAAAAGGCTACCGTAATTCTTAGCCCTAAAGAATAACTGCCTTTTGCCGCGTCAGTAGCTTCTATGATATTTCCACCTGCTGCGATGGTAGCCGCTTCATCAGCAACAGCAATGAGAGCAGGTTCGGCAATAGTCGTACCAAATCCAAGCGCAAATGCGAATAGTAGCAACCAGAATACGCTACCTTTTTCAGCAAAAGCTTTAGCCATGCTTTCACCAATAGGAAACAACCCCATTTCCAAACCATAGATGAAAAAAGTTAGACCTAAAATAACCAGAAAAACGCCCGTTATCATACCGGCGAGGTCGGGTACGGGTTGTTTTATAACAAATATTTGAAAAAAGCCTATAACAACGATGATGGGTATTAGGTCGCGTACGCTTCCCAACATCGATTGAAATAAAGCCTTGAGCCCCAGAAGCACAACATATTCCTTTTATTATTAATTAATATTAGACCTTGCATAACCAATTCAAGATATATAGATTTCCTTATATATCAATGTTGTTTAACAAAGCATCAGTGATTTATAGTGCAGCTTATGATTAAATTTTCTTGCAGATCATCAAACACGAAACATAACTTCCAGCCAAAATAGACTATTGAATGAAGAAACTTACGTCATTGACCTATGTCATTAAGTAACATTTTTATAGGAAAAAGATGAACTGCCGTTTAGAAGTGTTAGGAATGAAAGCCATTTCCTAAACTCATATGCCCCATTATGAGTACTTTGATGCAATCTGAGCAGTATTTGAAAAAGAAAAAGCGAGTATTTGTTAAAATAGGCTTCTCTGACACTTCATGTCAATATTGCGATCAATGTAGCTGGAAATTATAACAGCCTCCAGTCAGTCTGTAAATGCAGACTATTGAATCAATTATGGTTATTAACTTACCATGCGAAATCTGCAACTGCTCAGATTGCCCTCTAATTTGTTCAAGAATAAGATGAAAGCGCGGAATGTGTAAGTATACTTGAGCACTTTCAGCGCCACTATTGGCCAAAGTAGAGAATAAGCTGAGTAGTTACCCCTAATTAACAGAATATAGCCGCTTATATTCTGCTCGTGCATATCGGTCCGTCATCCCTGCAATATAATCAATCACAGCCAGAGCTTTTCCTTGATCTCCATTCTCTTTTTGATAACGCTTTGCAAGCTCTTGATGCTCAGGAGGCAACAGCTTTAAATCACCAATAAAGGCTTCATATAGACCCTCTATCACTAGCTGGGCTTTGCGTGTCATCCGGTAGACTTTATGGTGGTAGTATAAGTTTTCACGTAAGAAACGTTTAAGTTGGAGATTACTTTTTTTGACAGGGTCACTAAATTGCATCAAAGGCTTAGGTTGTGTTCTTACATCTTCAATTGTTTTAATTTCTGCGGCTTCAATAGCTTGCTGACTCGTTTCAGTCAGATCTACGACCATCAAACCAATGATCCTTCGAATCGTTTCATGAATAGCCTTGCGCCCTGTAATATCTGGGTACTGCCACATCACACGATCATACGATTCTGCAAACAACTCTACTTGACGCATATCCTCGATACTTACTAAACCAGAGCGTAAGCCATCATCTATATCGTGATTATTATAGGCAATTTCATCCGCAATATTGGTGAGTTGCGCTTCAAGTGACGGTTGGTTTTTTTTAAGAAAACGCTCCCCGACATCGCCTAGTTTTTTAGCATGATGTAAGTTGCAATGCTTAAGAATACCTTCGCGTGTTTCGAAAGTAAGATTTAAGCCTTGAAAGTCGGCATAACTCGCTTCTAAGTAATCCACAACGCGTAAAGACTGGAGGTTATGTTCAAATCCACCGTATTCTTTATTACAGGCATTCAATGCATCCTGACCTGCATGACCAAAAGGTGTGTGTCCTAGATCATGGGCTAGTGCGATAGCTTCGGTTAAGTCTTCGTCTAACCCCATCGTTCTTGCAACTGAACGAGCGATTTGTGCTACTTCAAGTGAATGCGTCAGCCTTGTTCGATATAAGTCACCTTCATGATTTACAAAAACCTGTGTCTTGTATTCCAAACGACGAAACCCCGTGGAATGTATAATACGATCTCGATCACGCTGATATTCGCTGCGATAGGTGGGAGCAGGTTCTTTGAAGTGCCGCCCAAGAGAGTTCTCTGACGTTGCAGCGTAACTTTTTTTCATCATCCCAAGAATCCTCAGTTGTCTTGTAGGCTCACTCTAGAGTGAAACTTATAACACTACTTACTTTCATTTTATCAATCACTTAATTATAGCAGACGATGTAACTTAAGGGCCTATAGAAGGTTGCCCGAGAACTAGGTGCTTGAAAGTACTTTTTGCAATGCTTGCTGGTCAAACTCACTGGTCACTACCGCTTTACCTAGTTGCTTCATTAAAACGAGCCTCAAGACACCATCCAGTACCTTTTTATCAACAGACATAATTTTATTAAACTGATCTTGGCTCATCTCAACAGGTGGTTCTGTAGGTAAACCAGCCTGCTTTAAAATGGACCGCGTGTAATCAACATCGGCTTCAGATATCCACCCCATTTTTTCTGAAAGCTGAGCTGACATCACCATGCCTGCTGCTACAGCCTCCCCGTGCAACCAGTTTCCATAACCCATCGCCGTTTCAATGGCATGCCCGAAAGTATGACCTAAGTTGAGTAATGCTCGAACACCCGATTCATGTTCATCTTCAGCTACGACCTCTGCTTTGATTTCACAGGAGCGATTAATCGCTTGCATTAATAGTGCTTTATCACGCTTCATTAGAGCTGGCATATTTTCATTAAGCCAATCCAAAAAGGGCTTATCCCACAACAAGCCATATTTGATGACTTCTGCCATACCCGCCGAAAGCTGCCTATCATCCAACGTATCCAATGTATTAATATCAATTAATACAACTTGTGGCTGGTAGAAAGCTCCAATCATGTTTTTTCCCAAAGGATGATTAACACCTGTCTTTCCACCCACTGAGGAGTCTACTTGCGACAATAGTGTGGTAGGAATCTGGATGAAATTTACACCTCGTTGATAGCAAGCCGCAGCAAAACCAGTGATATCACCGACTACACCACCACCCAATGCCACTACAGTCACTTTCCTATCACAATGATTTTCTAGCATCTGAGTAAGGATAGTTTGCAGGGTTTCCATATTTTTGTATTCTTCACCATCGGGAAGAATAACTTCAACGATACTAAACCCAACTAATAAGTCTTTTACCTTTTGCAGATACAAGGGAGCAACGGTTGTATTGCTAACAATAACTACTTTTTTACCTTGAATATGAGGCGTTAGTAACTCTGCGTGACTTAGTACATCTTCACCTATATGAATAGGATAGCTGCGCTCACCTAACTCTACCTGTAACTTTCGTAGCATCCGGTCATTCTCCTAATTGCTCTAAGCCATTTTCTATCTGTTTGATGGTCATTGCTATCCGGTATTTTCCGGTACGAATAATCAAATTGGCGGTATCCAGATAATATTGTTCTCTGCTGTTCAACAAATCTGTCAATGTCTGTAGCGGATTATCGGTCTGCATTAAAGGACGGCTTTTGTCATAACGAATTCTGGAATATAACTGATGAGGCGTAGCACATAAATAAATCACATTGCCGGATTCAGTGAGTACTTTACGATTTTCTTTACGTACCAAACTCCCCCCTCCGGTAGCAATAATAACCCCTTTTTGTTTCACTAAATCCTCAATCACTTGTTGTTCGCGATCACGAAAGCCGTCTTCGCCTTCTATTTCAAAGATAGTAGGAATATCAACCCCTGTGCGTTCTTCGATGACTCGATCCGAGTCGAAAAATTGCATTTTTCGACGTTTTGCTAATGCTCTACCGACAGTGGATTTACCTGCCCCCATGAGGCCGGTAAGAATAATGTTCTTCAACCTAAAATCCTCAGTTGGACGGGGTAGAGTGTGCGGCTGTGGTGGTGCAAGACAAGGCGTAACTGCGCGGAATGGTCATTCCCTTTCAAGCAGTTACAACGCAGGCATGCGCCATCACAGGCGTACAATCTACCCTGTAGCGATTTCACCCTATGAATAAAGTTCAAATAAGCACTATTCTCATGAAAAATCATATACTTGTTTGTTTCTCATAGCGCTCAACTGAGGAATTTAGGTTCATGTCTATTGCTTATTGAATAGTAATAACAGGGTTATGCCAGTTACATGCTGATTAAGCAAGGCAAGTTTTGTGAAATCAGTCACTTTCTTACAACAATAAAAAAGGCCGGAAATTCCGACCTTTTTTATTACTACAGTGAAACTTTAAGGAGCCTAATCAAGAATCTTCGGTGTGACAAAGATAAGAAGTTCACGTTTATCTGTATTTTTACGCGTATGCTTGAACATGTTTCCAACTATTGGCAAGTCTCCAAGAATGGGAACTTTATCCACATCATTCTGGTTCGTTTCTTCATGCACACCACCTAACACTACCGTTTGACCATTATCTACCAAAATCTTGGTTTGTACGGCTCGTGTATTAATACTAGGTACCCCGTTAAAAACACGACCAATCGTATCCTGATTCACTTTCAAATCCATAATGACATGATCGTCAGGTGTTATTTGTGGTGTTACCTCAAGACTTAACACTGCCTTTTTGAAGGCTACATTCGCAGCACCACTTGATGATGCTTGTAGGAACGGAACCTCAACACCTTGTTCAATCGTAGCTTTAGTCTGATTCGTAGTCACCACTCTAGGTGTAGAGATAATTTCACCTTTACTTTCAGCCTGTAGAGCGGATAGCTCAAGATCAATTAAGTAATCCTTACTAAGAATAGAGAAACCTATTCGAGGCGCACCTGCTGCGGGTAGATTTACATTTAAGCGATCTGTTAATCCCGGTATACCTACAGGAAATACAGAACCTGTTGCATTCAAATTTCCTGCTGCTGAGCCGACTACATTTGAAGTAGCGGCTGCGGAACCGGAAACAGTAGCTAGACCTGAATTACTATTAAATCCTGCTAGTCCTGTAAGACCAAATTTAGAGCCAATCTCTTTGCTGAACTCATCATTGGCTACCACGATACGCGACTCAATCGACACTTGGCGTACAGGTACATCCAACGTCTTAATCATAGACCGTATATCTTCTACGTTATCTACCGTGTCATGGACTAGTACCGTGTTTGTTCTATCATCAACCGAGATGCTACCTCGCTTTGAAAGTAACGAAGAATTATCTTTACCTGTTGAAGATTTTATTAAACCCACTAAGTCTGATGCTTTAGCAAAATTGACAGCCATATATTCAGTAATTAAGGGTTCCAGTGTCTTCTTCTTGCGGAGCTGTTCTAACTCACGATTTTCTCTAGCCGTAAGCTCGGCTTCAGGAGCAACCCAAATAACCGTACCGTTTTCACGCATACCTAAACCTTTAGATCTCAAGACGATATCCATTGCCTGATCCCAAGGTACGTCCTTTAAACGGAGGGTAATACTTCCAGTCACCGTATCACTAACTACGATATTCTTATCTGTAAAGTCAGCTAGTAACTGTAGTACTGAACGCACCTCAATATCTTGGAAGTTTAAGGTCAGCTTATCGCCTTTATAGGTCTTTTTCTTTTTAGCTAGCTGTTCAGCAGTCGTTTTCTTTTCTACTTTCATGACGTGAATAACGAGCTGATTACCTTTGCGCTCAGTGCGGTAATCAAAATCTCCACGAACATAGACTTTAACTTGAGAGTCCGCACCTCGACCCACTACATCAATATTCTTTACCGGAGTCGCAAAGTCGAGGACATTGTAATTCTTCTGTCCCTGACCTGCGCCGATTCCTTTCAGTGTAGCTACCACGCTATTTCCAGCTTTTTTGGTCTCTACTTTCACTCGGTTATCAGGCAAATTAACGATAACTTGTCCGTTACCTTTTTCATCTCTTCTAAAATCAACATGACCGACGCTTCGCGATGTAGGCGCATGACGTTTAACTACGGGATGTCTATGCACAATACCTGTAGAAACAGGACGCTGCCGTTGATTAGCCATTACCTTCGAATGAGCTTGTGCTTTAATTACTGGACGGGCGGGCTGCTGTACATACTGACGTGGAGCAATTTCTGGCACAGAAGCTACTTGTTTTCGTGTAGGTCTAGGTAATGGCTTTGATACCGTTTTGATCTGAGTACTTCTCTTCGTGGGCACCTTAACCATTTGGTTAACCCAATCACGATTACTTTTCGCAGATGCACCTTGCTGATTCGAACCTAATACTTTTAAGCGTAAATGGTTACCTTGCTTTTCAGTCACGTATTGAGCTGATTTCGCTAAGGTCATCGTAGCTCTAACTCGCTGACCAGCCTGAGCAAGCCTAATCTGCTTAATATTTCCTTTGCCTGCAAATTGCTTGCGCATTGTCTTTTTGAAATCAGCTCCATAAAAATCCAGAACCAACCTAGGCGGGTTTTGTAACATGAAGCCCTTCGGCGTAGTTGCCGTAGTATCAAAATTAAACAGCACTTCGGACACACCAGATGATGTCGATGAGTTAATCCCTGTAAGCTGTAAAGCATAGGCGTTAGTCGCCATACTTATCGCTGCTGGTAGCAGTGCTAATTTCAATAGATTGTCTATTGTTTTCATTTTGTTACCTACTTCTATAATTTTTATTATTGGGGTTATACTTTAATTTCTTGTACGGCTATTCAACCATTAAGGCGATGGCATTGACTCTTGGCTTATAGCCTCCAAAGCCATTAGGAACAATTTCTTCCAAATTAATTTTAGCTTCGCTGATGACATTTACTTTGCCAAAATTCTTACCTAAATAATCGCCTTTTTTAACGCGTTGAATACCACCATCTGGGATTTTAACTAATCCCCAAAGCTCACCTTTACGATGAACAGTTCCAACCATTCTTAGACTATCTAAAGGGAAACCTTCTAAGAACTCAGGTATCCTAGTAGTATCAACTTCAACACCATTATCTACTCTTCTTACTTCTGATATAGCGCTAACAACAGGAGCTAATATTGATACATCAAAAGGATCTACATCTTGCTCGGGATAAACGAATCGTAAATAAGGTTTGATAACAGGAATTGGGGCGATAGGCTTTGCCGCTCTGTTCTTTACACTTTCAAGGTAGCCTTCAAGCTCTTCTTGCTTACTGCCATTACATCCCGTTAAACTTGTTGCTATCGCTGTTACCGTCACAAGGCGTAGTAGAGTGCTTATTCCGTACTTCTTGATGATCATCACTCCTCTGCTCCTTCGCTAATATAACGATAGGTCTTAATGGTAGCTTTCATGGCCAGCTTCTTTTCACCAGAAGGTGATAAGCTAATATCATCAATGGTTACGATACGTGACAATCCTGATAAATCACTTACGAAAGCAGCTAATTGCGCATAGCTACCCCGTGCTTTTAAGGTAATCGGTTTTACCGCATAGAACTCTTGACGTGACTCCGCACCTGGCTGAAACAAATCAATATCAAGTCCATGAAATATGCCTTTCTCAGAAATATCCAAAATCAATCCAGGAATCTCTGTTTCACTAGGTAACTGACGTACTAAAGTACCAAATGAGAAACGCATTTCTTCAAGTTGTTTTTTAAACGCCGGTAGTTGGCTCGCCTTTTCCTGCTTTCTCTCAAATGTTCTTTTCAGGTCAACTTCTTTCGCTTCGACAGATTCCAAGCTTGCAAGTTGATCAACAACAATCAGCTTAAAACCTAAGAAAAGTACTAATGCAAAAATAGCTACAATTGCTCCAATTCTAAAAGGCAGAGGAACATTTGCAGGATCATCTACAAGACTATTTAGATCTTGAATATCCATAATTCTTAATTCTCCCCTTTAGAAACACCAGGTGTCTCTGGCTTTAATAACTGAGTAACATTAAGTACAAACTTACGTAATCGAATATCACCTTGTTTTTTATCTTTTGAAAGTATGCTCAAGTTAGAGGAGCTTAACCATATTGAATCATCAAGCCTTTCCATGTAACTGGAAACACGTGCATTTGATTCTGATTTCCCCACCAACTTAATAGTGTTTCCTTTTTGCTCTAATTTAGTGAGGTATAGTCCTTTTGGTAAAGACTTCACCATCTCATCAAACAGGTGCACAATACTGGGTCTAGTTGATTGCAATGTATCAATGATTTCTATTCTGTCTAATAAAGCTTTACGCGTTGCATCCAAGCTTTTAATTTCAGCAATTCTTTTATCAAGAAACTTAATTTCTGAGTTTAATCTTGCATTTCTTTGTTCTTGATAGCTAATATTTCCCTGCATCCAGGTATACCCACTAAAAACCGTTAGCACTCCAATAGCAGCGGCGGAAATAGCAATCATCATAAATTGCTTACGGCTTTCCTCCCTTGCTTCTTCACGCCAAGGTAGTAAATTCAATCCAGCCATTAGTCAAATCCTCTTAGAGAAAGTCCTGTAGCAACCAATAGTGCAGGAATATCATTAGTAAAACGGGATGGGTTGATACGTGAACTTAAGCTCATCTGAGCAAAAGGGTTTACTAATGTAGTGGGGATATTTACAGATGTCTGTATCTGCTCATCAATGCCCGGAATACTGGCACTTCCCCCTGATAGTAGTATTTTATTGACTGCCGCTTGTTGCGTTGAAGCATAATAAAACTGTAAAAAACGATTAACCTGTCTGACCATATTGTCACGGAAAGGATCCAATACTTCAGGGATATATCCTTCGGGTAAATCGCCTGTTTTCTTAGCTAAACCAGCCTCTTGAAAACTTAACCCATAACGCTGCATAATTTCTTCGGTAAGTTCTTTGCCACCAAAAGCTTGTTCTCTAGAAAAAGTAACTTTGCCATTCTCAAACACCGTCATACCCGTCATTGATGCACCAAAATCAACAACTGCTACGACATCAAGATCATGTACATCTTTTACTAAGGATGAAAACAAAAGCTCTAAAGAGTGGGACTCCAAGTCAACTACATCAACTTTTAGCCCTGCTATTTCAGCTGCGGCTACGCGAGCTTCTACATTCTCTGAACGGGTTGCTGCTAACAGAACATCTACAGATTCATTCGAGTGCTTTGAAGAGCCTAGCACCTCAAAGTCGAAGTTCACTTCATCCATTGGGTATGGAATATGCTGTTCGGCCTCAAGCGTGATGTTTGATTCTAAGTCTGTTCCTGAAAGAGATGCAGGGAGAGATATAATCTTACTAATGGCTACAGAAGAAGGGATACCCAAAGCACAACGTCGGCTCTTTGTGCCACTATTTTTTAGGATACGTCGAATCGCCTCTCCAACAGGCTCAGGATCGAGTAAATCTCTATCTTGAACAGAACCTTCGGGAAGTGGAACAACATTATAGCTTTCCAGCTGATACTTTTTGCCTGACTTTGATAGCTCGATTAGCTTAACGGCAGACGAGCTGATATCAATTCCAAGCATGTTGCTTTTTTGTCTAAGTGAGAACACCAATATACCTTCTTTTATTATTATTCGTTTTAGGTATTTCTATCTTATGAAATACTTTATGGTTTGGCTCGGTTTTTACCGATATTTAATAGCAGTAATCCTAACAAGAATCCGTTTTGGGCGTGGAATTTAATAGATAAGCGGTTTCGAATGCTTTAAAGTATAGCCCAATCGCCAATAGGGTATATTGAGTCTAGAAATTAGCTTGATCAAGTCAACTATGTTGCAATGCTTACGTTTCAAAGTTCTGATATATATCTCAAAATAACCATATTAAAATTATAACAGGTCACTAAATGCTTTGGCTCACGCTGATAAAACGTTTCATTGGATGGATTCTAGGCCCTTTGTTGCTACTCCTTACACTGGGAATAATAAGCCTCGTTTTCGTTTGGTCGTACTATACGTCTCAACTACCCAGCGAAACCACATTAAGAAATAGTGTTTCACTACAACTCCCTTTAAGAGTCTATAGCAAAGAAAAAAAACTCATCGCAGAATTTGGTCAATATAGACGCCGACCAGTTAAAATAGCCGATGTTCCTGCGAATCTTACTAATGCTTTTATTGCTATAGAAGACTCGCGGTTTTATCAACATAAAGGGGTCGATTTTTATGGTGTCGCGCGTGCCATCGTCACAGCGATTAAAACGCGGAAAGTCAGTCAAGGTGCTAGCACTATCACGATGCAAGTGGCACGTAACTTCTTCCTTGATCGCAAAAAAAAGCTAGAACGGAAAATTAAAGAAGTATTTCTTGCCAGCAAGATAGAGAAAATATTCACCAAAGATGAAATTATGGAGTTATACCTCAATAAGATTTTCCTTGGGAAGCGTTCTTATGGCGTCGGTTCTGCTGCCGAAGTCTATTATGGAAAAACTATAGACGAGCTTACGCTTGCTCAAAGCGCAATGATCGCCGGCTTACCTAAAGCGCCTTCGGCGTATAACCCAGTGAAAAATCCTAAACGTGCAAAAACGCGTCGAGATTATATTCTGAAACGCATGCATCAATTAGATTACATCACTCAATCACAATATGAAGAAGCTAAAGAGGAAGCTTTAACTGCAAAAGTTCATGCTCGTGCCAAAACTGAAACGGCGGCTCCCTATATTGCAGAAATGGTTAGACAAGATGTGATTAAACGTTTTGGAGAAGATTTGGTTTATCGTACGGGTATGCGAGTTTACACCACGATTGATAGTGATGAACAAGAAAATGCTGTCAGCACACTTCGTAAGCATCTTATTAACTACCATAAACGTCATGGCTATAGAGGCCCTGAAGATCATATTGAACTGAATGGGTATTCCGATAAGCAGAGCCTACAGAAGAAAATCAGTAGCTACGCTACTTACGCAAGCCTGATTCCAGCCGTTGTAACTGACAGTACAGAGAAAAAAGCCACCTTAAAAACATCAACCGGTCAAACGATAACATTCCCCCTTAAGAAATTAAAATGGGCAAGAAAATACATTAACGAAAACCGTAGAGGGAAATCACCCAAGAAAGTAAGTGACATCTTAGCTACAGGAGATATTGTTCGAGTTAGTCAGAATGAGGATAA
>JAZGES010000010.1:0-2653 GCA_036478935.1 Thiotrichaceae bacterium | reverse complement strand
TGTAGTGCTGGAAGATCAGTTTGGATTTCAGGTTGCTATTAACCGCAAGTTAGCTATTGAGAAACAGGATAAGATTTTAGAGCGTTATAGCATTGCTTCTGGTGAGTCCAAGGATTTAAAGGCACTGGCGGAATCTGAAGAGACTACCCCTACTGCTTTAAAGGATGATGACGTGGGAGCTGATAAGAAAGAGAGTATTTAAGTAGCGAATAGTAGTTTCTATTTCAGGAGTTGCCCACTTGTCTAAGCTAGACTTACTAAATACAAGAAGGTATCTGATTTTCTAATAAAAATAGCAGTTGCGTACGTAGTCTCCTTTGCAACAACCACTTTGTCTGATAAGAAAGAGTCTTTAGTGGGCGCTGGAGAAGCATCGTGCCATTTCGCAGATGGATTCTGGTATTCACCAGAATGACGCGGGTTAAAATCCGAGCATGGGTACAAAACAAAAGCCCGTCATGCCGGCGAAGGCCGGTATCCATCTCAATAGGGGCACAAGCTTCAATTATAGATTCTGGCATCCCCACGAGATTAGATAAGCTTTAACGATTCTTAAGCTGTAGCAATGGCGAGCTATTGAGGCAACTAATCAGATTGATTGATTAAATCTTAAAGTTCTCACCCAGATAAACTTCACGTACCTTCTTATCAGCCAAAATCACATCAGGTGACCCTGAGATCAGAATTTTCCCATCGCTAAGAATATAAGCACGATCACAAATATCTAATGTTTCGCGTACATTGTGATCTGTGATCAGCACGCCAATGCCACGCTCTTTTAAATGAGTAACAATCTTTTGAATTTCGATAACAGAGATTGGGTCAACCCCAGCAAAAGGCTCATCCAATAAGATAAACTGTGGCTCTGTAGCCAGCGCACGTGCAATCTCAACACGGCGGCGTTCACCGCCCGATAAGCTAATGCCAAGGCTATCTCGAATATGCGTTATTTGGAATTCTTCCAGCAGGCTTTCTAGCTTATCAATCCGCTGTTGTTTGGTTAACTTTTTACGCAGTTCAAGGATAGAAAAAATATTTTGGCTAACGGTCAGCGTTCGAAAGATGCTAGCTTCTTGTGCTAAATAACCTAAGCCCTTTCTGGCTCTCAGGTGTATGGGTAGAGGGGTTAGATCTTCATCGTCAATGCGAACGCGCCCTTTATCAATTGGCACCAAGCCAACTACCATATAAAAGCAGGTTGTTTTTCCTGCACCATTGGGGCCAAGCAGTCCAACAACTTCTGAACTGTTCACATCCAGTGAAATTCCGCTGAGGATTACTTTCTTGCCATAACTTTTATGCAGATTTTCTGCGGCTAAAACAGCCATGTTATTTGCCCTTATTCTTTGTGTAAGTCACCTTATGGAGCTGGATAGAAGATAGCTCTAACACGATCAGTAGATTTTTTAGCACCTTTTTTATTGTTACCAGCCTTCAGTTCGCCTGTTTTTGTGGAGTATTGGATATAGGGGCTGTTGAAGGTATCTTTATCCTGAGACAGCGTTGCGTTACCAGAAAGTACTAATTTTTTATCGATGACGAGATAACGTAGAACATTTGCTTTGCCTTTTGCCCACTTTCCATCATCCATTTTTTGTTCAAAAGAGACAGGAGAACCTGTAGCTTCAATTTTGCTAATGACATTATTAGGTGCAAATATTTCGATCTTGGCGGCTTTTATTTTTAAGGTGCCTTGTGCAATAGAAACCCCACCTTCATAGACGGCGTAGCCTTTTGCTTTATTAAAAGTGACCGAATTTGCGTCAATTTTTACCGGTTGTTTTGTGTCACTTGTTAAAGCTAATAGGCTTGGGCTAGCCAATAACATTCCTAATAGGCTTGCTACCCTAAATCGACGCATAAGTTGACGCATTTTATTCTGCAATTGCTGGCGCATATTCCGCATGTACATTGGATTTTAACCTTGTTGTTTGAGTAGAGAGATCTTCGCTCATACCTATAGCCGTTATTATACTGCCCTCAGTAGTTTTTAGTAGGATTTTAGCATCCGTATTAATACGTTGTTTTGATGGAGAGTAAAGCAGATCTGCTGCTTCTAGTTTAAAGCCCATTCTGGCTTCACTTTCAGGCTTATCTATTAAAACTTTTCCTTTTAGCTCAATATCTCCATCAGCATTTTGTTCTGCATTTTTAGCGACAATATTAAGTGTATCGCCCTCATAGTTAACAACTATAGATGGTTTGTAAATTACACTTTTTTTAGAACTTCTTTGGTGGATGAAATGCTCGCCAGATAGGCTAAAGCGACTTTTCCCTTTGGTATCGGTTATATATAAAGAGAAATCACTAAGATAGTAGTCAACTTTGCTGGTATCTAACTTCTCAGTAAATACCTGTTGCGTGCGCCATAAGTTATGCAACCAGGTTGCAGCACCCGCTACAATAACTGCTAGAACTAAGAATATGATACCGCTGTAACGCATGAGTTAAGTATTTACTTAAGATAAGAATCTAACATCATATCAAGCTTTCCCTGAGCATCAAGGATCATCTCAGAAACTTCTCGAACAGCACCTTTGCCACCGGATGCTTTAGTGACCCAATCAGAGTTCTTGATAACGAAGTGATGCGCATCATTTACGGCTATAGCCATGCCGACCTTCGACATAACGGGGAGGTCAATGACATCATC
>JAZGES010000009.1:0-4493 GCA_036478935.1 Thiotrichaceae bacterium | reverse complement strand
AGGATAACTCTCTTAATCTCTTGGCAAGAATGTCGTAGCGGTATTCTGTTATAGCGAATATTTCAGGACTCGGATGGAATCTAATTTGAGTTCCTGTTTCAGTAGTATCCCCTATCTCATGCATACTGCTTACAGGGTCTCCGAGGCTGTATTCCTGATAATGGACTTTACCATGGCGCTTTACTGTCAATTCAAGCTTGTCTGATAACGCATTTACAACTGAAACACCAACCCCATGTAAGCCACCTGACACTTTATAGGAGTTATCATCGAACTTGCCACCTGCATGCAACACAGTCATTATAACTTCTGCCGCAGACCGACCTTCTTCTTCATGATGATCTACAGGTATTCCCCGACCGTCATCAAATACTGTTATAGAGCCGTCTTCATGTATTCTCACCTGTATCTTCGAACAATGCCCAGCTAAGGCCTCATCTATAGAATTATCAACAACTTCAAAAACCATATGATGGAGACCCGTCCCATCGTCAGTATCACCAATATACATACCCGGTCTTTTTCTTACTGCCTCGAGACCTTTTAGTACTTTAATATTCGAAGAATCATATTGTTCTGACATAGTTTACTCTCATAGAGAATTGTTGAATAACAGCCGATTATACACGCCTTTATCCTATTAAACCTTACATAATAGGTATGAAGATATGCTTAATTGTTTCACGTGAAACAATGTATCCCTTACTTATTATGGCTAAGGTTTATAGATCCATGTTTCACGTGAAACATGCTCGCGTTAGTTATTCCTTTTTCAACCTTATGTGTGCCAGTGATAAATACCTGTCGCTCTAGCTCAGGTATAAAGTCTATTAGCTTTTGATAATTCTTTTTATCAATCTCAGCTGCAAGGTCATCTATTGCAATAACCCCATGCTGTCCAATTGTTATGTTTTGAGCGATGTGCAATACCAGTGATAATATTTTAGTTTGCCCTCTGGAGGCTGAAGATGAGGCTGGTTTGGAATTTAGAAGGATGAGTGCATCAGCCGCATGGATCCCCTTGAGAGTCCTACCTCGTTTCTTATCTTGAGCTAATTTTGAGTTGTAATAGTTTACTATGGACTCTGTATCTAAACCTACTTCGCTAGGTAGCCCTGTTTGTAACGAGAGGTCAGGAGCTTGTTTTATTAAGAACGAAGGGATCGTAACTGAAATAGTTTCTATTATTCCCTTCAAAGCTTCATTCCTTAGCTCATGAATTGGTGCTTGTAACTTGGAAAGTTCGTAGGTCAGATGCTCTAATGCATAGAACAGTTTAGGATTTTTAAGCGCTGCATTACGTTGCTTAAGTATTGCTTGATAACGCTTCCATAAGTTATGGAATTCAGGAAATTTGTAGAATGCAACCCAATCTATAAATCGCCTCCTTTTCACAGATCCGCCTGATATTAGCTCATGAGATGATGGATGGATTATGCTTACAGGGAGGAGTTTACTTAGCTGTGCTTGTGACTGAATCGTTTGTCGGTTAACTCGGATATTGGTAGAGGAAACTGTTTTTTCAACGCCTATGTGCTTTTCGCTTGAGCTTGAGCTCTCTACAGTAGAGGTGCAAAGTATAGAATCCTCCCCGTAACTAATAACTTCAGAGATTCGGGCAGTACGAAAAGATCTTCCCAAACTAATAATTGAAATGGCTTCTAATAAACTAGTTTTCCCTGATCCATTGCTTCCATATATGTAATTTATATGGGGGTTAAACTCAACAGTAGCTTCTTTGATGATGCGGCAGTTTTGTACTTTGAGCTTCGATAACCACATACAGTGAAAGTTATAGCCTCACTGGCATAACAACACTCATGCTATTGGGGTTATCTGAACTTTGGATCAATGTGCTAGATTCAACCGTGTTCAGAGAAAATGTAATAGTATCCCCTGTAAGATTGTTGATAGCATCTAACAAATAATTCACATTGAAACCGACAGAAAAATCATCACCTGTGTAATTAATGTCGATAGAATCCTCTGCGGTTTCTCTATCAGGGTTATCAGAACGAATGGTTAATAGTCCACTAGATAACTTCAACAAAACACCTCTAAACTTCTCGTTTGATAATATAGCTACACGACTCAATGTTTCTTTGATTTGAATTCTATCAAGATCAATCGTATGAAGTGTCGCGCTAGGAATCGCTGCTTGGTAGTCAGGATATTTTCCATCTATCAACTTAGAAGTGAACCGTATATTCCCTTTTTGTAGTCGGATATGGTTATCACTTAGTTCTAGATCAATATTCGTTTTAGAGTCAGAACTTAGTAAACGAGTTAATTCATTAATTCCCTTCCTAGGAATAATAATGCTGACTTCGGACATATCCTTTTGACCTGATACATGCAATGAACAACAGGCAAGTCGATGACCATCTGTTGCTACAGTAGTAATTTTTCCATCGTTAGCATGAAGGAATAACCCATTTAAGTAATATCTAACATCATGCTGTGCCATTGCATAAGCTGTTTGATTAAGTAAATCTAAAAACTCATTTTCTACAAGTGTAATCTGAGCGCTCAGGTTAATGTTATCAAGGAAAGGGAAGTCATCTGAAGGTAAGGTAGCTAGATGGAATAGACTTCTTCCACACTTCAAACTTAGTGTTCCTGCATCTAGTGACATTTCAATAATACTATCACTAGGTAATGCCTTACATATATCTACTAACTTCTTTGCTGAGACAGTAGTAGATCCATGTGACTGAATACCCTCGTTGTCGACAGTACCTGATATTTCGGTATCTAAGTCTGTGCCTATAATACGGAGACCTTTCTCTGATGTTGAAAGTAAGACATTTGAAAGTACTGGCGTGGTTGACTTTTGTTCAACTACACCCGTTGCTCTTTCAAGTACTGGAAGTAAAGATTCTCGGCTGATCGTTAGTTTCATAATTAAAATTTTATATAAGATAGTAGTAGTAATAAGGCACCTAGTTTTCTGTGCATATATTGCTAAATATGTTTTGTATCAATAGCTTAACTTGGTATTTTGCGCTTGTATTCCTGTGGAGTATTTCTGATTAAAGTGTGGATGAATTGTGGATAACTCTTTTTTTTGAAGTTATCCTTTTTCAATCCACAAGTTATCTACATAGTTAAAGACCTTGTTAATATCTTGAAGGCTTCTTCAATAATAATGTCTTTTTTTATCAGACCTTGCATAGTCTTGCAAGCATGCAGAACGGTTGTATGGTCTCTATTGCCAAAGAACTTTCCAATGTCTGGAAGGCTATGCTGGGTTAGTTCTTTTGAGAGATGCATTGCTAATTGTCGAGGTCTGGTTACGGCTCTTGCTCTACTTTTTGATTCGAGGTCTGCGACGCGGATATTGTAATATTCAGCTACTGTTTTTTTGATGTTGGGGATCGTGACCATTTTATCCTGACTCGCTAATTGATCGCGTAAAGCCTCTTGTACGAAGTCGAGGCTTATATTAGTTTGGTTTCTGAAATTTACAGTTGCGATGAGTTTTCTTAGAGCACCTTCCAAATCTCTGATATTTGATTTGAATCGTTGGGCAATAAAGAAAGCCACATCATTGGGAAGAAGAAGACCTGCTTCTTCACCTTTCTTACGCAGTATAGCAACCCGTGTTTCGAGATCGGGTGATTCAATGGCAACACTTAGCCCCCAGCTGAGACGAGACTTTAAACGGTCATCTAGACCATCTACATCACGTGGGAACCGATCACTTGTGAGGATGATTTGTTTTTGTCCTTCAAGTAAAGCATTAAATGTGTGAAAAAATTCTTCCATTGAACGTTCTTTTTTTGCAAAGAACTGAATATCGTCAATAAGCAATGCATCCGCCGAGCGATAATATTGTTTGAACTTCTCCATTCTATTCGTTCTCAATGCTGAAACCATATCATTAACGAATGCCTCTGAATGAAGGTATATGACAGTGGCATCAGGATTGTTCGATAAAATATGATTTCCCACTGCGTGCATTAAGTGGGTTTTTCCTAGACCTACCCCTCCATAAATAAATAGAGGGTTGTATGAATCTCCTGGATTATCACCGACCTGCATAGATGCGGCCCTGGCAAGCTGGTTTGATTTACCCTCTACAAAATTATTAAAACACATCTTAGCATTAAGTTTATTGGTAAATTTAATACTCGCTGTTTTCTTTGGTGAAGGGTTCTTAAACTTGTTAGTAGGGATATTTTGATTAGGGGTTTGGGTGATTGATGGTGAGGGTTTAGTGTCTGGCGCTTCAGTTCCAATTTGTAAAATCACATCGTATTCGTGGTTGCCACTTAAGTGACGAGCATGTTCAACAATAAGAGGAATATATTCTTTATGGACTTGCTGTAATACTAAAGTATTCGGTGCCAAAAGGTAGAGCCCGTGAGGTTTTTCTCGTGCATGCAATGGTAAAATCCATGTGTTTATTTCTGAGTCAGAGATTTGCATCTCCAAGCGTTTGAGACACTCGGGCCAGAGCATATTGGTTTACCTTGAAAAATTCGGAAGGG
>JAZGES010000008.1:0-5488 GCA_036478935.1 Thiotrichaceae bacterium | reverse complement strand
ATTACGAACTAAAGTAACTTTCCCCGGAGGCGTCATCATAAAGCCTGTAATACCCTTTACAATTTTACCACTATTGCCGCAGTAGAAATAACCTGAGCCGCCATAAGCCGCACTCTCGTTACTGGATGAATTTGCTGCTTCAAGATAACTACTTTTTCGTGCCACCTTTTTCTCAGTTTCAATAACGCGGTTGGGTAACGTCGCGGCTGCAACAACGACTGGTTTTACAGCAGCCTTAGTCTTAATCACCTCAACTTTTTTACTAGCTGAACTAGCTAATGCTTTCGCCACATTCTTTTTATTTTCACTTCTTTTTGAAAGGTGCGGAATACTACTTTTCTTATCTAACAAATCAGGCACGCCATTTTTATTGGAGTCAACTAAACTAATGTTGTCATCAATGCCATCACCATTAACATCTTTGCCTCGTGTTATTTCAACATCAAAAAGATCATCGACATGATCACCATTCTTATCACTTCCTGTTAAACGAACTTCGAACCCATCAGCTAGACCATCACCATCAGAATCGGTATCAAGATAGTTAGCTTTACCATCTTTATCTTTGTCAGCTGCGCCTTCTATTACAGTAGGAATGCCATCACCATCATCGTCTAAATCAATGATATCTATCTTGCCATCTTTGTCCGTATCTCTGGGGTTCTTAATATCTCCGATTTCATCTTTATCCAATATTCCATCACCATCAGTATCTGCGAGGTAAACACCAGAACCAATCAGCTCTTCAACTTCATCACTAATGCCATCATTATCCCAATCAACCGTTGATATCTTGCCTGCTACAGCCACTTGGGGAATAGATACCGTTAATGCTAAAGCAAAAGGTATTAGTAAATGAGGGATATGTTTATTCATTATTATTGATCTTTTTATATTTGAATAGAGTTCTTGAGATAATACATTCAGTAACGATAAAACCCCATAAATCACCGACAGAGTGTGATTTTCTTAAAGTAATAGTCTATTTGTAAACAAGGCGTGTTTGAAAAATGAATCATTGACAAAACAATACCCCTTCCTATATTTTATGAAAACAACCTCCAAGCATCTGTAATAACGATAAAAATACTCATTCAAGGATTTATCATTATGGCTAGTCATCCACACCAAGCAAAGATTAATCAAATTCTGGAAAAAAAGAAGTTATATAACAAAAGAGTGGCAGACGCGCGTGATAAAAACAGACCTGATATAGAAAAAATTTGGCTGGATGAAATTAAAGTATTAGAAGAGGAATATAATGAATTAATGGCTGTTCAAAAAGGAACAGACCCAATTCCTATGTCTGTAGCTGTTAAAGCTCCCCAACCTTCTGCTAAGAATGACCGCAAGTTAAGACAGCTTAATAACCAAATACAATACATAAAAAGAAAAATATCCATTCATTCTGAAAGAGGCGAACAAGCAGCAGTACACAAACAAACAGCTCTACTCAATGAGCTGCTAGATGAAAAAGAAAAGCTCACTAAGGTTCAAACCCAAGCCACTACATCTAAAGAGCCAGTGACTGACACAGCAACAGCTCCAACAGAGAAAACTAAATCGGTTCCTCTGTCCGCAAGCCAGCAAAACAAGGTTAATGCGCTTAACGCTGACATCGCTCATGCGGATAAAATGATTAAGGAGTACCAGCGCTTTAAATCCCCCAAGGCGCAACACTGGATAGGTAGAAAATTCCAACTGGTTGCACAAAGAGATCAACTCATTAAACCAGGACAACCACAAATTCCTCCACCTATCCCTGTTAAAGAAACGAGCAACGTTAAACCTAATACGACTAAGCCTAGTGCTGTAAGACCTGATATTGATAACGCTCAAACAGCAGCTTTTACTACAAATCAGCTCGTTAGAGTGCTTGATTTGGAAATTGCACATGCGGATAAAATGGTTCGTGAATACACTAAATATAACTCACCCAAAGCCAACCAATGGATTCACCGAAAAAATGAATTACTGGCTAGAAGAGCACAAATAACAGGGCATACTCCGAAGCCCTCTGCTCCGACCCAAGAAGCTGCAATCGAAAAGCGGCTTAGAGTTATAGGTCTAGAACTAGCCCACACCGAAAAAATGATCAAAGAGTACAAGAAATATAATTCACCTAAAGTGCATGAGTGGAAAGACAAAAGAGACAACTTGCTTGCAGAAAAAGCCCAACTTCAAGGTAGACCTACGCCTGTAACACCGCATCAACCGGCTACGACACAAACAACAGATCGTAACGCTATTAAAGCTCAGATTGTAGATCTTAACGGTAAAGCTAAAGATGCTGATATACGCATGCGCACTGCTTTAAAACAAGGTGACCACAAGCTTGCCAATGATTATCATCATCAGCGAGATCAATACAACAACCAGGTAAAGGAATTAACAGCCCTTCTTACGGGTGCTTCGGTAGCCACCACAACGACGCCGCAAACACCAGCAACTCCACAAACGCCTATTAGTACCACCACAGGCTCGGCTGATGCGGTAGAAAAGAATATCGCTCACAAATATCTAACCACTCGTAATTATTCTAATGAGCATGCATATAAAGAGATCATTGATATCTTATTGACTCAAGGGAAATACCAGCACTTAACAACTGCAAAGGAAACCTTATATGACATTACTAATGCCTCTAAATTACCCCCTGCAGGCACTGTGATTAATAATCCCTATATTCGTGATTGCTTCAAAATAAAAGTATCCAACGTGCGGCTTGAGGGCTACACCATTAACGATACGATTTTTGATACCTCATTCCCACGTGATTTTAATAGAAAAGTAGACCGTATCAATCAACATATCGGCCCAGCACCTGAACTTAAACACTATAAGTATCTTGCTCATCGTGATGCCATACAGCTGATTCCTTCTGACCGTAGTATTAGCCGCTATAATAGCCAGTTTGCTGGGGCTAAATTACACGATATCGTAATAAAGAACATCACTGTAAATTCCCAAGGTTCATTACAAGGAATTTTTGCAAGTGACGGAGCCTTTGAAAACATCCATTTTGAAAACATTACTGTACAAACGGCTAGCGCACACGAGATTGCTATTCTTGGATTACTATCAGGGACATTGGATCTATCAAGCTCTAATGGTAAAGCTATCCACGTCAACCTACTCCCGCTTCGTTTAGCCGGTGGGCGCAATATTTACATCAATAGCTTCTCCAGAAGATCATCCTATCAATACGGTATAGTAAATGCGGGTCAATCAAATGCTATCATTGCTGACAACCGACAAAAAATGACCAAAAGAGGAACTTATTATAGTGACTTTGACATGGATGCATTTTTTGATGCTATGAGGCGCTCTGACTCAAAGGTACACATTCTTACCCGCATCGAAGAGTCTGCTAAAATGGCAGGAACTGTAGCTAAAGTAATAAAATGAGATTGCTAAAATCTGACCCTATTGCAACCTTAGTGTCAGATTAATGTCATTATAATTAGAGATTAATAGTACATCGAACTTGAGCAAGCTATTCAGGAACCATCATGCAAAAATCAACTTTATCGCTTTTAATCAGCTTGAGTCTTATTAGTTTCAGCTCTATAACTCTAGCTGCCGATAAAGAATACTGCCAATCCTATGCCCGCGCGCTGATCAACTTACCGCACAATAATAAAAGCAAAGACACACTAGAAGTTTGTAAAGCTAATCAACCCCATTGGAGTAATGATAAAGCAGCTCACATGCAATGGTGTCTAAGTGTGAGTGAAGCTGAAGCGGATAAGAAACTTTATTCTCACAACAAGCTCGTCAATCTGTGCAATGACACATACAAACTTATTATGCTAGAGCGCAAACGCTGCGCGAATCTACCACTGAGCGCTAGTGACCCTATTGATATGCAGCCTGCTTCAGAAGCAATTAAAGCGGCACTTTTCAGTTCAACAAAAGCAGCTTCACCTTATTCAAAGTTGTATCCTGAAGTAGAGAAAGCCAGTAAAAGCTTAGCAAAGTGTGAGCCACACAGCCTAGCCGTAGACATTGATAAAAACCCTGAAAGCAAAGAGTGGGTAGTCAGCACCTCAGCTAATTGTCTCACTGACAACAAATCCCCTCATATTTGGCTTATTCAAAAAATTGGTGAGCGCCATAACATCTTGTTTGAAGGTAAAGATAGTACCTTGACCATTAGATACAAAGAAACTGATGGCTACAAAAATATCACCATAGCTTCTCAACTTAGCTCTAATGAAGAAACAGAAAAACGTTGCGGCAGCATCATCACAGACTGGCATTTTGTGGAAGGCCGTTACCTACCTGTAGAGGGTAAAGCGGATGTCCACGGTAGTTGTTTACCTAACTACGATTTACCCGATAGATTACAAGGTGCTAACACCTATGATTTAGCTGAAGGCGAGTGGGAAAAAGAAATGGCGAAACAGGAAGCAGCGCGTGTTACTTTACATGCTCCTTACCAACAAGCACTGCAAGATTACATACCCGAATGGATTAGCAAAACTACAAAGTTGATTTCAGCAGCAGTACCAGCTCACTCAAATAAGAGTCAAGTTTACCGCAACGTAGATGGCGACACACAATTCAAAGAGACTGAACTTGAAACAAAGGAAGATAAAAGCTTTATGAAGAATGTTAAATCATTTCTTGGCTTAGATTAAGTTTAATCAATCAAGCTTCTTAGTGCTGTAGTTCATCACACCAAATTGACAACAAACTAATCGTTTCTTCCAGTGTCAAAATGACTTTGACACTTCCTCAGCAAGAGCCTCTAGCGTATTTGTTGTGACGTGAAAACCCTTATCAACTTCTATGCCTATCCTATATGTCTATTTCTTAAAAAGAGCAGTAACAGGATGTAATAATTGCCCTAAATATGACCTTGGTAAGCGCACCGTTGTACCATAATCAGCAGGCCAATGTTCACCTGGCATATGGTAAGTCTTAAACAAACGATCGAATATCACAGTGTGAGCAGAGTAATTTGTGTCAATAGCTGGTTTTTCTGAGCTATGATGCCAGTGATGGAACTGGGGCGTAACAAACACATATTTCAAGGGTCCAAATGACAGCGAGAGATTGCAGTGAATCAAGATCGCTTGTAAAGCTGCAAAGGTCACATAAATATCCAGTACCGCCTTATCTACACCTAATAGATACAAGGGCACCATAACCATAGCTCTCTCAGAGAAAACCTGTAGGAAATGCCCACGTGAGCCAGCTAACCAATCCAGATTTTCTACTGAATGATGAACCGCATGAATAGGCCAAAGTATTGAGACTTCATGATAAATACGGTGTTCCCAGTAGAGAACAAAATCCGCACATAAAACAACCAATACAAGCTGTAAAGCTAAAGGAATACTTTGAAAAGACTGCTGAAGGTTTTGATTGATTGCCCAATCAAAGTGGCTAGCATGATAATTTACATAAATCAGTATGGCTGAAATCATCAGGTGGTTAAATAGGAAATAAAACAGATCAAGACCCCATTCATTACGCATAA
>JAZGES010000007.1:0-8161 GCA_036478935.1 Thiotrichaceae bacterium | reverse complement strand
CATCCCGAACTCAGAAGTGAAACGTGTCATCGCCGATGATAGTGTGGGGTCTCCCCATGTGAAAGTAGGTCATTACCAGGATTTAACACCAAAGCCCTGTTACTATACGTAGCAGGGCTTTTTTTATTTGGGTAATAAGAAGCAAAAACTGTCTACTTATTGCTCTTGTTCGATAACAATATAAATTGTAGGTTACCTATAACTGATGAATCTTTATTTTCAATATTGAGTTTCTCAGATAGGAAGATACTCTCCCTCTGATTACCTCTTGATCATCATTTATTAGCGTTACAAATTAGCTAAATTTAGCCATGTACTCCAATTTATATCCATAATATGGATTGTATTAACCATGAGTAATGCATTAGTTACTTTCGTTTCAGATTTTAAAGATCGCTTCACCCCCTATAAACAATGGGTGGGTATGCTGAAAGATAAAGAAGTTGTTAAAGCCGATTTAATGGCAGGTCTAACAGTTGCTTTAGTTCTCGTTCCGCAATCTATGGCTTATGCTCAATTAGCGAATTTACCCGCATATGTTGGTTTATATGCATCATTCCTTCCAGTAATTATTGCTGCTATTTTTGGCTCTTCACGTCAATTAGCGACAGGGCCTGTTGCGATAGTTTCATTGATGACCGCTGCTGCGATTGGCTCTATGGACCTAGATCCAACAACTGGAATGGTTTATGCAGCCTTTTTAGCCTTACTTGTAGGGCTAATCCAAGTGTCACTCGGTTTGTTGCGTTTAGGCGTGTTAGTTGATTTCTTATCTCATCCCGTTGTTGTTGGATTCACTAATGCGGCTGCACTTATTATTGCCAGTTCTCAAGTAAGTAAGATATTTGGATTAACAGTAGAAAAAGGAGAGCATCATTATGAAACAGTGTGGCACATCATTCAGGGTATTCCTGATACGCACTTAGTTACTCTGATCATGGGTGCGTTTTCTTTATTTTTACTTATTTATATAAAAAAATCATTTCCCAAGCTTCCCAATGTTTTGATTACTGTTGTTATTTGTACCCTACTCTCTACTTTCTTAGGTTTTGAAGACAAAGGTGGTTCTGTTGTTGGTGATATCCCTGCAGGGCTCCCATCATTCTCAGTTCCCACTATTGATATGTCTCACTTTTCAACTTTATTTACTACTGCATTGATCATCGCTCTAATCGGTTTTGTAGAAGCGATATCCGTTGCAAAGGCAATAGCCTCACAAACAAGACAACGACTTTCTGCTAACCAAGAACTCGTTGGACAAGGGCTTGGTAACCTAGCATCTAGTTTGACTAATGGTTATCCTGTATCAGGTTCATTTTCAAGGTCGGCAGTTAACTTTAGTGCCGATGCTCGAACGGGACTATCTTCTGTTGTTACAGGTATATTGGTAGCGGTTACTTTACTATTTCTTACTCCTTTATTGTATAACCTACCTCAAGCTACACTTGCTGCGGTTATCATGATGGCAGTTGCGGGTCTGATACAACTTGAGCCTATTAAACACGCATGGAAAGTGCATCGCCATGATGGAATCATCTCTATTGTAGTCTTCATTGTTACTCTGATAGTTGCTCCTCATCTTGAGCAAGGCGTATTAGTTGGTGTTTTGCTTTCTTTAGGACTATTCCTGTACCGTACAATGAGCCCGCGTTTGATTGAAGTGGCACGTCATGAAGACACCACTTTACGTGGTGCGGAACGTTTTAACCTTATGACAAGCGATAGCGTTTCAGTCTTCCGTTATGACGGAGATTTATACTTCGCAAACTCTGGCTATCTTGAAGGAAAGCTACTTAACTTGGTTGCCCAAAAACCTAATCTGAAATTAGTAGTACTTGATATTGAGTCTGCTGATCAGCTTGATGCTACTGGAGAAGAGATGCTTAAGAATTTATTTGATCGTCTTCAGTCAATTGGGATAGAACTCTATATTGCACGGGCTAAGGTTCAAATAGAGCAAGCTTTAAAACGTTCTGGTTTATATCAACATATTGGTGCAGCACGCTTCTTTAGACAACGTACTGATGCGGTTAGAGCAGCAAAAGAAATTATGGGTGATGAGATTGATATTTCAATGTACTTAAAACCTATACACAAAGAAAAGTCTTAGAATTAATAGCACGAAATTCATATGGATGAAATAAAGATACTCACCACAGAATTGTTACCTTGGAAAGAAATTGAAACTTTTCAAGAGACTAATTTTGCGGGGAGTACTGGTTTTGGTGCGACAGCAAGCTTTGTCGGAACCATGAGAGACTTTAATGAAGGCGACTCTGTAACCTCTATGTTCCTGGAGCACTACCCTAAAATGACTGAACAACAATTAGGTCAACTTGTTAGTGATACAAAAAAGAAATGGGACTTGCTTCATACTTTATTAGTACATAGAGTGGGTGAAGTTAAACCAGCTCAACCTATTGTACTGGTTGCTACATGGTCTGCTCATCGTGCTGCTGCTTTTGATAGCTGTCGTTTTGTGATGGAAGAGCTCAAATCCAAAGCACCCTTCTGGAAAAAAGAGAAGCTAGTAAATGGCGCTAGTCGCTGGGTTGAAAAAAATACAATAGGCTAAATTATTTAGCCTATTTTCTGCTATATTTTCGTATTTCATTGCGTTTAGCACTTAACTATAAATGATGCTGGTTATTCCGCATTTGGATCTATAAGAACATGTTATCTATTGCTTATAAAAGCTTTTTAGGCTCAAGCCCAAACTGGCTAAAGAACGTTATTCTAATCTTTCTTGCTGTTAGTTTCCCCTTAACCCTTTTGCTTGGTAAAACAGTCATGGGCTGGGGTTTTATCGCTATGTTTATTCTTACATTAGCAATGGCTTTGAAGTGTTACCCACTGCAGTCCGGTGGGCTTTTAGCCATTGCAACTCTGTTATTAGGTCTAACCACTCCACAAAACGTGTGGCATGAAGTTCAAAGTAACTTAAGTGTTATTATGCTACTAGTCTTCATGGTTAGTTTTATCTACTTTATGCAGCCTTTATTGGTGTATATTTTTGGAAAAATTCTGACAAAGATTGAGAATAAGGTGGTACTTTCCTTAATGTTCTCTGTTTCTGCAGCAGTGCTGTCGGCTTTCCTAGATGCATTAACGGTTACGGCAGTATTGATAACCGTCTTTATCGCATTGTATGGAGTTTACGAAAAAGTTCACTCTTCAATAGGAGTTGACTTTAATGATAATGAAACTTTTGACCGTAAAGAAATGGGTGGCGAGTCACTAGAACAGTTTCGGGCCTTTCTACGAACATTAGTTATGCATGGCGCGGTTGGAACAGCTTTAGGTGGTGTTGCTACTTTAGTTGGAGAGCCGCAGAACTTGCTTATTGGTGAAAAGTTAGGGTGGGACTTTATAGCTTTTGCTTCTGCTATGGCACATGTCTCTTTCCCTGTATTTATCTCTGGTCTATTCGTAGTCATTGTTGTTGAACTAACAGGAATATTTGGTTACGGTGCTAAGTTAGCCCCTAATGTTAGAGGGATTCTAAAAGGCTATATAGATGAACAGGATGCTAAAAGAACTTCCAAAGAAAAATATGCATTAGTGGTACAAGCTATCTGTGCATTGTTGCTTATTGCTGGTTTAGCAACCCATATTATGGAAGTAGGTCTTATCGGTCTAATGTTATTAGTAGTTGTGACCGCGTTTACAGGGATTGTGGAAGAAAAACGTATTGGACATGCTTTTGAAGAATCGCTTCCCTTTGTTTCTTTATTAGTTATCTTTTTTGTCATTGTAGCCATGATTCATGATCAACACTTATTCACACCTGTTGTTGAGTGGGTATTAGCTTTGCCTGTTGAACAACAGCCAAAGGCCTTTTTCTTAGCGAATGGAATTCTTTCGGCAATTAGTGATAATGTATTTGTAGCGACGGTTTATATTAATGAAGTACAAGCAGCTTATAAAGCGGGTGCTTTTTCACGGGAACATTACGAAACGCTTGCTATAGCAATTAATACGGGTACAAATCTACCTAGTGTTGCAACACCTAATGGGCAGGCGGCATTTCTATTCTTGTTGACATCGGCTTTAGCTCCAGCCATTCAACTGGGGTATATGAGAATGGTCTTTATGGCATTACCCTATACGATCGTGTTAACCATTGTAGGATATATATTTCAGTAAAGTATCGGGTTGAATGGTTTACTAAGTAATCTCAAAGCTATGTGTAACATCAGCTGTCTTTGCTAACATAATAGAAGCAGAGCAGTATTTATCTGCAGATAAGCTAACGGCTTTTTCAACCCGCTTTTCATTAAGGTCAGTACCAGTCACCAAAAAGTGCAAATGAATTTTGGTAAAAACTTTAGGCTCTGAGTCAGCACGTTCTGCAGTAATACTCACTTCACAATCCGTAATAGCTTGCCGTGCTTTCTTTAAAATAGACACCACGTCAAAGGAAGAGCAGCCGCCTACACCCAGAAGTAGCATTTCCATAGGACGAACACCTAAGTCACGTCCGCCAGCCTCAGGTGGTCCATCCATAACTACTGAATGCCCACTACCCGACTCACCTACAAAGCTCATGTTGTCAAGCCATTTCACTCTTGCTTTCATTGTTTTAGATTTCCTATTTCAAAAATGAAGAATAAGTATCTCAAAATTTATAAATGTACGTGGAAATATTTTACAATTTATGAGAAAGGTTAAGGTAATTGCCAGTTAGCTTGTCTATAATCACGGCGTTACATGAATATAGCTTGCTGGCTCTCCAAAAACTTGTAAATAGGTTTCATAACCCTATATTCATCCTTTAACGTATTTTCACCGTATGACAGTGGATGTTGTATATAAGAACAAAAACAATAAGAAGCGAAAGCTAGTAAGCCTAAAACTTAGTAGCGTATAAATTTAGGAGATAATAACCAATTATGTTGGGTGCTGTAGCTAAAAAGATTTTCGGAAGCCGTAACGACCGGCTAGTAAAAAAATACTTAAAAACTGTTGATAAAGTTAATCATTTTGAAGAAGAAATTTCAGCACTAAGTGATGCTGACTTACAGGCTAAAACGGCTTATTTTCGAACCCTTCTCAAAGATGGAAAAACATTAGAAGATATCCTGCCCGAAGCGTTCGCAGTAGTTCGTGAAGCAAGTATTCGTGTACTGGGAATGCGTCATTTTGATGTACAGCATGTAGGTGCGCTGGTATTAAATGACGGCAATATTGCGGAAATGAAAACAGGAGAAGGAAAAACGCTGGTTGCCACATTGGCAGTTTACCTTAATGCCTTACCTGGAGATGGAGTTCACGTTATTACCGTGAATGACTACCTAGCGACTCGTGATGCCACGCAACTTTCTAAGCTTTATAGTTTCCTAGGATTAACTACTGGCATTATCGTTAATGGCTTATCGCATGCAGAACGGCAACAAGCCTATGTAGAAGATATTACCTATGGCACGAACAATGAATTTGGCTTCGATTATCTGCGTGACAACATGGCATTCGCCAAAGAAGAGCGCGTACAACGTGGTTTAAATTACGCTATCGTTGATGAGGTGGATTCAATCCTTATTGATGAAGCAAGAACACCTCTTATTATTTCTGGGCCTACAGAAGATTCAACCGAGCTATACGGAAAAATCAATGAGCTTATTCCTCTACTAACCAAACAAGACCCTTTGCCAGATGGTAAAGATGATGATGGTGAAGAGTTTGGAGAAGGCGATTTCAACGTCGACGAAAAAAGTAAACAAGTCCATCTTAGTGAAGACGGGATGGAACGAGTTGAAGATTTATTAATTCAAGCCGGAATATTGCCCGCGAACTCAAGTCTTTACGACACCAATAATATCAGCACACTCCATCACTTTAACGCAGGGCTTCGTGCTCACGCACTTTTTACACGTGATGTTGACTACATGGTCACAGGCGATGAAGTAGTTATTGTTGATGAACATACAGGTCGCTCTATGCCTGGGCGACGTTGGTCGGAAGGATTGCATCAAGCGGTAGAAGCCAAAGAAGGCGTGCCCATTCAGGCAGAAAACCAGACACTCGCTTCTATCACCTTCCAGAACTATTTCCGTTTATATAACAAACTTTCAGGGATGACAGGAACGGCTGATACGGAAGCTTATGAGTTGCAAGAAATTTATGGTCTTGAAGTAGTAGTTATCCCTACTCATCGTCCGATGGTTCGTGAAGATGGTAACGACCTTATCTACATGTCGGTAGCAGAAAAATTTGATGCTATTGTTGAAGATATTAAATTTTCTACTGATAAAGGACAGCCTGTATTGGTTGGAACAGCTTCGATTGAAACTTCTGAGTTATTATCTGGTTTATTAAATCAGAGAAAGATCGAACATGAAGTTTTGAATGCTAAACAACACGAGCGTGAAGCTCATATCATCGAAAATGCAGGTCGTGCTGGTGCCATTACCATAGCAACCAATATGGCTGGTCGAGGAACTGACATTGTTCTAGGTGGAAGTTTAGAAGCAGAAATTAATGCGCTTGGAGAAGAGTCTCAGCAAACAGAAATAGACAAGCTAACAGCCGATTGGCAAGAACGACACGATGCAGTATTAGCAGCGGGTGGTCTTCATATCGTAGGTACTGAACGTCATGAATCTCGCCGAATTGATAATCAGTTACGAGGTCGTTCTGGTCGACAGGGTGATCCTGGGTCATCACGTTTCTTCCTTTCACTAGAAGATAACCTCATGCGAATTTTTGCCTCAGAACGGGTGAAGGGCATTATGCAGCGTTTGGGCATGGAAAAAGGTCAAGCGATTGAAGCAGGGTTAGTTAGCAAGTCGATTGAAAATGCACAACGTAAAGTAGAAGCTCATAACTTTGACATACGAAAAAACTTATTAGAATATGATGATGTAGCTAATGATCAACGTAAAGTTGTATATGAGCAGCGTTCAGATCTCCTTGAAACAGACGATATTACTGAGACTATCGAGTCACTAAGAATTGATGTTACCAATGATTTAATCAGCGAATATATTCCACGAGGAAGTATTGACGATCAATGGAATGTTGCAGGTCTAACTAAAGCTTTGGCAGATGAATTTGGCGTCGATATGGATGTACAAGCTATGCTTGATGCAGATGATGATTTGCATGAAGAAAGCTTACGCGAACAGATACAAGGCATCACCAAACAAATATTTAATCTCAAAGAAGAAGCCATTGGCAGTGAAGGTATGCGTCAATTAGAGCGCAATATCATGCTTCACGTGCTCGATACGCATTGGAAAGAACATCTGGCAGGAATGGATCATTTACGCCAAGCGGTGGGTCTACGTGGTTATGCACAGAAAAACCCAAAGCAAGAATACAAGCGTGAAGGCTTTGAAATGTTTGAATCCTTACTGGATAAAATCAAACATGATGTAGTTGTTTTCCTACTACGGGTAGAAGTGCAGCAACCAGAAGAAGTGGAGCAATATGCCGAGCACCCTGACCAAGAAATGGAGTTCATTCATGCAGATGCGAACGCGGAAGCAGAGCCTGAATTAGAGCTTAGTCCACAGGAACATGAACCTTTCTCAGCACCTCAGCCTGTTGAAACCTTCGAAAGAGAAGGTAAGAAAGTAGGGCGTAATGAGCCTTGCCCTTGTGGTTCTGGTAAGAAATTTAAACAATGTCATGGCAAGCTAACATAACCTGATTGTTTTCTAGCCCCTCTTTCTGAGGGGCTAATTATTCCTAAATTTTTCATTTTCCTACTGACATAATGCTGTCAGTAGTCTATTTATAGACTTACTACTCCAGCAATATACAGAAGGAAGTAACATGCGTAGCGTATTAATCCCAAATTTAATGGTAGAGGATGTAGCTTCAACAGTCAGGTTTTATCAGGATGTACTTAACTTTGAATTACAAATGGGTGTAGAACCTGTAGACAATGCACCTCCAAATTTTGTAACTGAGCTTACTAAAGACATGATGCTAGAGTGGGCGAATATGACAGGTCTAGGGGCAGAGGTAATGTTTCAAGAAAGAAATAGCTTCACTGCTGAAGTACCCGCTTTAGAGGGAGCCGCCATTGGTGCAAGTCAGACGCTATATTTTAGAATTGAAGAAGATATCGATGCACATTACGAAAATATCAAAGATAAAGTAACGGTAGTGGTTGAGCCAACGACCAAGTTCTACGGAATGCGTGAGTGGTACATGA
>JAZGES010000006.1:0-3060 GCA_036478935.1 Thiotrichaceae bacterium | reverse complement strand
GTTAGGTAGTCATGCATGATGATTGGAGCACCAATCTCTTTTGCATATTCAGCACGCTTCATCATTTCATCTGATGTAGGAGCAGTAACGTTTAGGTAGTGACCTTTACGCTCGCCAGTCTCAGCTTCAGCTTTATGGATAGCTTCCATAACGAAGTCAAAACGATGTCTCCAACGCATGAATGGCTGAGAGTTTACGTTCTCATCATCCTTTGTGAAGTCAAGACCGCCACGAAGACCTTCGTAACATGCACGACCGTAGTTCTTAGCAGAAAGACCTAGCTTAGGCTTGATAGTACAACCTAGTAGAGGACGACCGTACTTATTAAGTAAATCACGCTCAACCTGGATACCCTGAGGTGGGCCATTACACGTCATAACGTAAGCAATTGGGAAACGGATATCTTCAAGACGTAATGCACGTAGTGCTTTAAATCCGAATACGTTTCCTACTAAAGAAGTAAGGATGTTTACAACAGAACCTTCTTCAAATAGATCAATTGGGTATGCAACGAATGCGTAGAAACAAGTGTCATCACCTGGTACGTCTTCGATTGCGTAACAACGGCCTTTGTAGTAATCAAGGTCGGTTAATAGGTCAGTCCATACAGTTGTCCATGTACCTGTTGAAGATTCTGCTGCAACCGCTGCTGCAACTTCTTCACGAGGAACGCCGTCCTGAGGAGTGATTTTGAAACATGCCAGAATATCTGTTTCTTTAACAGCGTAGTCTGGTGTCCAATACGTTTCGCGGTATTCTTTTACGCCCGCATCATATTGCTTAGCCATAGTTAAATTCCTGTGTGGTTTAGAATAAAATTTATTAGGTTGTGTTGCCCCTAAGGGCGGTTATTCTGGTTTATTTTTTGTATAAAGAAAACTAAGTATTACACCTTTTTTATATAAGCAATCCTTATGTATAATTTGCTACTGTCTCTCAGAATCATTACAATACTAAAAGAAAGGGGGTTTTCAAATAAAAACTGAGTATTTAATCCTCCCTCACATCTCTTTAATCTGAGCTTCTGAGAAATGCCGCATATCACATTACGACAAATACGAATTTTTGATTCGGTATCTCACTATCAAAGTCACACTCGTGCCGCGGAAAAACTTCATATGACCCAGCCAGCCGTGTCTATGCAGATGAAGCAGTTAGAAGAGAATATGGGTGTTGATCTGTTTGAGCGGCGAGGTAGATCCATCGTCTTGAGTGCAGTAGGTGAAGAGTTAAGAGAGTATAGTACAGATATCATTCAGTCGTATAACAATATGCTGGCGTTTGCAGAGAGGGTAAAAGGGCATGAAACAGGTCATCTTACGATTTCTGTAGCCACTACAGCTAATCATTTTTCCACTCGTATTTTATCCGCATTTTCCAAAAAATATCCCGAGGTTACTATCAGTCTGGATGTAACGAATCGTCAACGGATTTTGCAACAATTGGATAACTATGAGCCTGATTTGGTTATTATGGGGGAGCCACCTAAAGGACATGGGTTGATATCTGAACAGTTTATGCCAAATCCATTAGTCATTATTGCACCACCGGATCACCCCTTTGCAAAGAAGAAAGGAATGAACATTAAAGATTTAGATAATCAGAAGTTTGTTGTCCGAGAAAAAGGCTCTGGTACCCGTGAGACTGTAGAGCGTATTTTCAAAGATGCGGGCATTGGTTGCACCCAGGCTATGGAGATGAGTAGTAACGAGGCGATTAAGCACTCTGTTGCTGCTGGTTTCGGTTTAGGTGTAGTGTCATTGCACACTTTAGAGCTAGAACTCAATAATGGACATCTTGTTATATTGGATATAAAAGGTTTTCCTTTGGAGAGACATTGGCATGTGGTGACGCGTCAAGGTAAGGCGGTATCGCCGGTTGCGCTCTCGTTTAAAAATTTCTTATTGAAAGAGGCGCATCAATATACACATCATGAGGGTATGGTGTGAAGCAAAGCCTTATATTACATAAAGTGCGGTGACTTGCCGTACTAGAGATAAAATCATGACTACATCTTCTTCCTCAATAAATCTTCCTTTTGCTGACTACTCTCCTACAGAGTACGCTGATGCTTTGCCTCGTGAACAGTTTATTGATTATCGCATTAAACCTTTGTGGCAAGGGATGCCACGCATTACAGGGCCAGCTTATACCGTGCAATTAACGGCGGGTGATAATCTCATGCTACATGCTGCCATCTATGAAGCGCCTGCTGGTTCTATATTAGTAGTTGATGCGGGTGATGATTCACATGCTGTGGCAGGTGGTAATGTATGTGCTATTGCTCAGAAGCGAGGGATCGCTGGGATGGTCATTGACGGTGTGATTAGAGATTTAGGAGAGATCAGAGAGGCTAAGTTTCCTGTTTATGCATTAGGTTGTATGGCAAAACCGGGGGTTAAGAAAGTGGTTGCGCCACTCAATCAGCTGATTGTGTGTGGCTCAGTCGCGGTGAATCCTAATGATGTGGTGGTGGCTGATGAAGAAGGTATTGTGATTATCCCTCAATCGCAACTAGAAGAGGCGTTTGCAATTGCTAAAAAGAGAACAGAGCTTGACGCTGCTACTTCTTTGGAGGATTGGGAAAAGGCACATTATGCCAAAATTATTGATTTAGTTGGAAAATAAGCTACTGGCTCTCTCCCCTTGTGGAGGTTGTTGTAAAAACTACGATTTGTAGGTCGGATAAGGGACGCCATCCGACAAGCCGCTGAATTAACAGTTCTTGTCGTATGGCGCTCGGCAACTGCTCCTGCTTTGCCCTGCTACGGTACATCCATGTGCCTATATCGCTTATACGACCTACTTTTACAACACCTTATTCTGGGAGAGGGCTGGGGAGGAGCTGGCTTTATTTTAGTCCGTAACCTACTCAAAAAAGCATCGTCTGCTGAGGCTGTTTCTCCCAAAGCGTAATCGGCTCAATATCAGGTCGAAGTGCCGTTATCTTTTCTGAAAACCGCTGAGCTAATGCCGGTACGGGTGCTTTATTAGGCGTATGAAAAAATAAATAAGGCGTTTTCCCTTCATCAATCCACTGGATAGTTTTATTCGCCCATT
>JAZGES010000005.1:0-6186 GCA_036478935.1 Thiotrichaceae bacterium | reverse complement strand
CGTGGCAGGTGAGATAGAGAGCAGACAAGTTTTGACGATTAGTGAAGATGAGATACTTGAGATTGAAGCCATGGCTAAGTTTATGGATATCAGCAATGGCGATGCAGTAGGGCCTTTATTTGAGGCTTTGGAAGAAAAATGGGATTACGGTATTTTAAGATGCGTAATTTCTGGGCTAGGCTGAGGAGGGAGCAATTAATGAAACTAGGTATAGATCGCTTACTTGCTGAGCCTGACTTGCGGCTCCTATTAAAGGACAAAAGAGCTGCTCTATTAGCACATCCGGCATCATTAACGAGTGACTTTGTTCCTACCATTGATGCCTTAATGGCGTGTGATGATATCAACTTGGTTTCCTGTTTTGGGCCGCAACATGGCCTGCGTGGTGATAAGCAAGATAATATGGTGGAAACCGTTGATACGGTGGATAGCAAACATCAAATCCCTGTCTTTAGTTTATACGGCAAAGTCAGACGACCTACGCAAGAAATGCTGGATACGTTTGATGTGTTACTAGTAGATATTCAAGATGTGGGCTGTCGTATTTACACCTTTATAACCACACTCTGTTATTTACTAGAAGATTGTGAAAAATCGGGTAAAGCACTCTGGGTATTGGATAGACCTAATCCAGCAGGAAGGCAAGTAGAAGGTTTAACCTTAGAGGCAGGGCAAGAAAGCTTCGTTGGGATAGCACCTATCCCGATGAGACACGGCATGACGTTCGGTGAAGTTGTCTTATGGTACAAAGAATACAGGCAGCTTAACGTTGAGTTACAAATAATTGAAATGACTGGCTACTCAATGTCAGCAGCTCCGGGCTACGGCTGGCCACAAGATGAGCTTAGTTGGGTTAACCCAAGCCCGAATATACCTACCTTAAACTCAGTGAGAACCTATCCTGGCACGGTTATACTAGAAGGTACTACCTTATCGGAGGGCAGAGGAACTACGCGATCACTAGAACTCTTCGGTGCTCCTGATCTGGATATTCCTCTGATATTACATAAGATGCATGAACTAGCACCTCACTGGCTAGAAGGCGTGCGAATTCGTGAAGTCTGGTTTGAACCCACTTTTCATAAATACGCAGGTGAATTGTGTGCAGGGCTTCATTTACACACTGATTTTCCAGATCATGATCCTGATAACTTTAAACCCTTCCGCATGATTGTATTGTTCTTAAAAAGCATTCGAATGCTTTACCCTGATTATCAGTTGTGGCGAGATTTTCCCTATGAGTACGAAGCAGGGCGCTTGGCTATTGATGTTATCAATGGAGGTGAATACCTGCGTCAATGGGTTGATGATATAAAAGCTACTGTAAGTGATTTTGAAGCAAAATTATTAAGCGATGAAGTCGCTTGGAAAGATCAAAGTAGTCGCTATTATTTGTACGATAATTGAGTGAAGTAAAGTGCCGTGGAATGCATATTTAAAGCCGGCTGTTTCATGCAATAAACCTGTTGAAAATCATCAATATCCAAACAACAAATAAACCCTAATCTAATTAGATAGATACTGAATCATGTCTTGGTTTTTTTGTTGCTACATTGAACCGTAATAAAATGCCCCAAACCTATTGAATCTGCTATAATTGGCGCTGTTTTTAATAGCAACATAGTGACCCCAGACTATGGCTGAATTTGCCAAAGAAATAATACCTATAAATATCGACGATGAGATGAAGCAATCCTACTTGGATTACGCTATGAGTGTCATCGTTGGCCGTGCATTACCTGATGTGCGAGATGGTCTAAAACCTGTGCATAGACGCGTACTTTATGCGATGCAAGATCTGAGTAACGACTGGAATAAACCCTACAAAAAATCGGCACGTATTGTCGGTGACGTTATCGGTAAATACCATCCTCATGGTGATACTGCAGTTTATGACACCATTGTTCGAATGGCTCAGCCCTTCTCAATGCGCTATATGCTCATTGATGGTCAAGGTAACTTTGGTTCAGTCGATGGTGACTCACCAGCTGCGATGCGTTATACGGAAATCCGTATGGCGAAAATCTCGCATACGCTGCTAGCGGATCTTGATAAAGAAACGGTTGATTTTGTAGAAAACTACGATGGTTCTGAAACTCAGCCTTCCGTTTTTCCTGCTCGCTTTCCTGCGCTCCTTATTAATGGTTCGTCTGGTATCGCTGTGGGAATGGCAACCAATATTCCTCCACATAATCTTAATGAGATCATCAATGCATGTATTGCATTGGTAGATAACCCCGAGTCGGATATAACTGATTTGATGGAGCATGTGCCGGGTCCTGATTTCCCCACGGCTGGTATTATTAATGGTGCTCAAGGCATTCATGAAGCATATCGCACAGGTCGTGGCAGAATTCGTGTTCGTGCCCACGCCGAATTTGAAGTTAACAAGCGTTCTGGTCGTGACAGCATCGTAGTTTATGAGCTTCCTTATCAGGTCAACAAAGCTCGTTTGCTAGAAAAAATTGCTGAACTGGTTAAGCTGAAAAAGATTGAAGGTATTGCTGAACTTCGCGATGAGTCTGATAAAGATGGCATGCGCATGGTCATTGAAATCAAGCGTGGCGAAGTACCAGAAGTGGTGCTCAATAACCTCTATAAACAAACACAAATGCAAACTGTGTTTGGTATTAACATGGTGGCACTGGTTGACGGACAACCTAAATTACTTAACCTAAAGCAGATTTTAGAGTGTTTTATTAAGCACCGACGTGAAGTGGTTACACGTCGTACCATCTTTAACCTTCGCAAAGCGCGTAATCGTGCACATATATTGGAAGGTTTAGCGATTGCTTTAGTTAATATTGATGAAGTGATTGCATTAATAAAAGCATCGGCAAGCCCAGCTGAAGCTAAACAAGGTTTACTTTCTCGTGCTTGGAGTCCAGGTATGGTGACTGGCATGTTGGAGCGCTCAGGCACTGATGCATCAAAACCTGAAGATTTAGATGCAAAGTATGGTTTAAAGGATGATGGTTATTGGTTGTCTGAAATACAAGCTCAAGCTATTTTAGAGCTGCGTCTGCATCGTTTAACAGGTCTTGAACAAGATAGAATAATTAAAGAATATAGAGAGTTAATCGATATAATTGAGGATTTACTTGATATTCTTGGCAGTGCTGATCGTTTGATGCAAGTGATCCGTGATGATCTTTTATTAATGATTGAAGAATTCGGTGATGAACGTCGTACCGTTATCAATCAAATTGGTGAAGATCTAGGTGATATTGACCTGATTCCTGAAGAAGATGTAGTAGTGACATTGTCACATGCTGGCTATGCAAAAGCACAACCAATAGATACCTATTCAGCACAGCGTCGTGGTGGTAGAGGAAAAGCAGCGACTAAGATGAAAGATGAAGATTTCATTGAAAAACTGTTTATTGCAAGCACGCATGACACCTTATTATGCTTCTCAAGCCGTGGACGTTTGTACTGGTTAAATGTATATCAAATCCCGATGGGAAGTCGTACTTCTCGTGGTCGTCCAATGGTTAACTTATTGCCACTGGAAGAGGATGAGCGTATCCGCGCTATTCTGCCGATTCGTGAATATGAAGCGGATAAATTTGTCTTCATGGCAACTTCAAATGGAACGGTTAAAAAGACGTCTCTGACGGAATTCTCTCGCCCAAGAAGTAACGGTATCATTGCACTTGATTTGCGTGAAGGTAATGATCTGATTGATGTTGAACTAACCACAGGTGATTCTGAAATCATGCTATTTGCAGATTCAGGAAAAGCCATTCGCTTCCATGAATCTGACGTGCGCTCTATGGGACGTACTGCAGCAGGTGTTCGTGGTATCAGGTTAGCTGATGATCAGATTGTAAATGCATTAATTATAGTTGATGATGGCAAGTTGTTGATGGCCACAGAAAATGGCTACGGTAAACGTACTGATCCTGAGTTATTCGCAACCCAAAAACGTGGTGGCATGGGAGTCATTGCTATTAAAACTTCTGAGCGAAATGGTCGCAGTATTGGCGCAGTTCAAGTACAGGAAGATGATGAGATCATGATGATCACCAATGGTGGTATTTTAGTGCGTACTTCTGTTGATCAAGTGTCTGAAACTAGCCGAAATACGCAAGGTGTAACGCTTATTAAATTAGGCAAAGGTGAGTTGTTGACCGAAGTTGAGCGTATTGAGATTTTGCCGGGTAGTGAGGATGATGACCTAGAAGATGATGTTTCTGAATCCGATGATGCTGAGTAAATTATTACTCTACATTGCTGTTGCTCCTTAGAAGTCTTGATTTGGATTTTTTCAGAGGAAGCTAGCTAACCTACTGTTTTCATATAGTGTATAAATGGGACTTTGTCCCATTTCCTGAGGATTAGCTTAACCAGAGGTTTCTTAAAGGAACTCTGAACAGTTCAAGAGACATCGTCATACTCGCGAAGGATACTGTGATAAGTATTCGCTTTTAGCCTCCCCCTTTTTGAAGGGGATTGAGGGGGATTTAACGGAAGTTAGTAATATGCTGATATTCCAGTGTTTATTCCTGTTTTTTAAAACCTCCCCTAGCCCTCTTTACGAAAAAGGAGAGTTTTTCTGAATACTTTCACAGTCTCGAAGTCGGGTATCCAAAAGTAAGCACAGTACCATTTGTTGAAATGGATTCCCGCCTTCGCGAGAATGACCGAGTTCTTGTTTAGAGCTCCTTTAATAGAGGCACCAACAGTTTCTTTAGCCTATGCAGGAATTTATAACCTTTATTCAAAACTTCGGCAGTATCGGCTATATCATTTTAGTCGTTAACCTCTTGTTGCTTATATTCGCTGATAGATTAGTCCAAATGCTTTATCACGAGCCCGACGATAACTCCGCAATAAGAAAAACTCGCATCATACGTGCTTTAAGCTTACTCAGCGTTTTTGCCTACATTTACTTTCATACTCAAACAGTAAAAGATCAAGGTATACCTCTTAAGGTACTGGGAGTAATAGGTATCATCTATTTCTCCTATCTAGTCAGCCAGTTAGTTGCCTACTTTATTCTCAGAAGCTACGGTCGAGAACGTGAAATCAATGGCAAGAAACGCTTTGTTTCAACCTATAACGCACGGCTATTAAGTATCTTCAGTGGTGTCTTTATTGCCATCATGGCATTGATTAGCATCATTCAAATGCTGGGGTATACGTCGCTACTCCAAGCTGGAGGAGTGATTGGTTTTATTGGTGTTTTCCTCGCTTTAACCAATGCAGTATGGGCGCCAGATATTTTTAGCGGTCTGATTATCCTCAATAGCGATATGCTCGAAGAAGGCGATATTATTGAGATACACGATAATGAACCTATCTATGCATTGGTCTACAAAACCAAAGTCTTTCATACCGTGATACTTAATTTGATAGACAATCATCGGATTATGATCAGAAATTCACGATTACGTGACTTCACCATTCATAACCTCTCGAAATTTGCATCTGCCAAAGGCTTACGTGAATCTCTTATTTTTAATATTGGCTACGATGTGCCTCCAAAAAAGGTACGTGCTATGTTCGAAGATGCCTATGAAGCCGTAAGAAAACAAGGTTCCATCGGTGTAGAAAGTAGTCGTGATCTAGAAATTGGTGTACAGGATGTGGGCGATCATGCGGTGCAATGGCGTGTATATTATTATACTAAAGCGGTTGATCAACTTCCCAAAATCAAACAACAGCTACTTGAAACCTTTTTGAAAACATCGAACCAGCATGGCATCACGCTTTCAACTCCTTTCACCCATGTCATATCCCAATCATCCGATTCCATAGTTCCGATAAGTTCCGATAAAAAATGAAAGTAAAACACACTCTGCTAACTAAATGGCAGAGATGGCGTGAAGCCATGATCTTTCGTTTAGCTCGACCGGAAGCATTGCTGCATTTGGCTTTCTTTGGGTTAGTGACAGGATTTTTATCCGGCGGAGTCATCGTCATATTTCGACTGTTGGTTGAAGAGACGCAAGACTACCTTCTACCCGGAAATGGGTCTGAGAACTACGAAGCATTATCACCTCTGTACCATTTCTTATTACCTGTTATAGCTAGTATCTTATTAGCTCTCTTATTTTATAAGTATTCTAAAGGTATACGGGTTTTGGGTATTGCCAGAATTATGGAGCGCGTTGCTTATCATCAAGGCTACCTTACGATTCGTGGCTTCATATTGCAGTTTATCGGTGCTGCTATTGCCAT
>JAZGES010000004.1:0-2968 GCA_036478935.1 Thiotrichaceae bacterium | reverse complement strand
AACTTGAAAGCTAACTACGCGGCAGAATCCATGATTGAATTTGGTCCTGGTAAGGTGTTGTTTGGCTTAAATCGCCGTATAGATCGTAAAATTAAAACACTGTGTGTGCATGATTCAGCTTCGCTAGAAAAAGCATTACAACTTTGTGAGAACGTATAGTGAAAACGCATAATTACTTGAACGCATACATAGAGAATAGATAAGGGAGAAAATAATGAGTGATAATCTACTTAACTTAGATGGAAAAGTTGCATTAGTAACCGGAGCAAGCCGAGGTATTGGGCGTTCTATAGCTGAAGCTTTAGGTAAGTCTGGTGCAACAGTTGTAGGTACAGCTACTTCTGATAAAGGTGCACAGGCTATTTCTGATTACTTTGCTGAGCAAGGTATTAGTGGCAAGGGCATGACGTTGGATGTATCTGATTCAGATTCAGTGACGGCTGTAATCAAAGCGGTAGCAGATGAATATGGTGCAATTGGTATATTGATTAATAATGCGGGTATTACTCGTGATAATTTATTAATGCGTATGAAGGATGATGAGTGGGATAGTATTATTAACACCAACCTTACTTCAGTTTTCCGCACTTCAAAAGCTTGTCTGCGGGGTATGATGAAAGCGCGTCAAGGACGAATTATTTCTATCTCGTCTGTTGTTGGGTCAAGCGGCAATGCAGGTCAAACTAACTATTCAGCAGCAAAAGCAGGTTTAGTCGGCTTTTCTAAATCGTTAGCCAGAGAGATCGGCTCAAGAGGGATTACAGTTAATGTGGTTGCTCCAGGCTTTATTGATACGGATATGACGCGTGCTTTGCCAGATGAACAACGTGATGCATTACAAAAAGAAATTCCTTTGAATCGCTTGGGACAAGCTGATGAAATTGCCAATGCGGTATTGTTCTTAGCTTCTGATATGGGAGCTTACATTACAGGTGAAACGATTCATGTTAATGGTGGGATGTACATGGCTTAAGTTTGTCGCTGAGCAGCTATAATCAAACAAATGTTGATTTATCTAGCTATCCGGAATTAGAAAGCTGGATTGAATGCGTAGTTTTAACTACAATAGCCCACAGAATTGCTGGTATAGATAGTTATCTAACTAAATTCATATATAAAATTTTATTAAATTTAAGGAACACTAGAATGAGTGATATTGAAAGCCGTGTAAAAGCCATTGTTGCTGAGCAACTTGATGTTGATATAGCAGAAGTTAAAACTGATTCATCATTTGTTGATGATTTAGGTGCTGACTCACTGGATACTGTTGAGCTAGTAATGGCTTTAGAAGAAGAATTTGACGCTGAAATCCCTGATGATGAAGCTGAAAAGATCACTACAGTTCAGTTAGCTGTTGATTATATCAATAAATCAAAAGCATAAAATTGACTAATTTTTCGTATTATCATAATGATGATACGAAAAAGCTAGGTTCTTGTTTTTGCAAGAAATGAATGCCGTATCGTTTGATATCGGTTTTGACATTCTAAAGAAGGTATAAAACATTGTCTAAGAGACGCGTTGTAGTAACTGGACTGGGTATTGTTTCACCCGTTGGTTCTAAAATAGATAAAGCTTGGAGTAATATTAAAGCTGGAAATAGTGGTATCAATGTCATCAGTGAAGACTTATTTGATACTTCTGACTTTAGCGTGAAAATTGCAGGCAATGTTGACGATTTTGCGATTGATGATTACATCAAACGTAAAGATCAGAAGAAAATGGATCCTTTTATTCACTATGGCATAGGTGCAGGTACCGATGCTTTAGCTGATGCTAATTATGAAGTAACTGAACAGAATGCACCGCGTACGGGTGTTATTGTTGGTTCAGGAATTGGTGGATTAGGTACCATAGAAAGAAACTACGGAATTTATTTAGAGAAAGGTCCTAGACGTATATCTCCTTTCTTTGTTCCTAGTAGTATTGTGAATATGGTAGCAGGCAACCTGTCTATCATGCATGGCTTAAAAGGTCATAATATTTCGCCTGTCTCAGCTTGTGCTACGGCAACCCATAGTATTGGTGATGCAGCTCGTATGATTTCATACGGTGATGCTGATGCCTTCCTTTGTGGTGGTGCTGAAATGGGTTCAACTCCTTTAGGAATCGGTGGCTTCGCTGCTGCTCGTGCCCTTTCAACTCGCAATGATGACCCAACAACAGCTAGTCGTCCATGGGATAAAGACCGTGATGGTTTTGTACTAGGTGATGGTTCTGGCGTGATCATGCTGGAAGAATATGAATCAGCAAAAGCACGTGGTGCTGAAATTTATTGTGAGCTAGTCGGCTTTGGTATGAGTAGTGATGCTTATCATATGACATCGCCTTCTACAGATGGTGAAGGTGCAGCACGTTGTATGCAACATGCGTTAGATGATGCAGGGCTTAATGCAGAAGATATCGATTATATCAATGCACATGGAACCTCAACACCCGCAGGTGATGTGGCAGAAACCATTGCATTAAAACGTGCGCTTGGTGATCATGCTAAGAAAGTTGCGATTAGTTCTACGAAGTCTATGACAGGTCATTTATTAGGTGCGGCAGGTGGAATAGAGGCGATTTTCTCCATTCTTGCTATCCGTGATCAGGTGCTGCCTCCAACTATTAATATAGAAAATCAAGATCCTGAATGTGATCTTGATTATGTTCCAAACACAGCCAGAGACGCAAAAATTGATATTGCGATGAGTAATTCATTTGGCTTTGGTGGGACGAATGGAACGTTGATCTTTAAGAAGATTTAACTTCTTTTTCTAGATATATCTAAGCCTTTCCTTGTTTCAAGGGAGGGCTTTTTTGTGGGCGACTTGTGGGTAGGGGTAATTTTCTATGTATTCAACCATTCTCTAGTTATAATAAGCATCAAGTCATCAACAGGCCTAGTCCTTGTTCCAATATAAACTCCTATCACAGCCTGATCTACTAGCACTCCACCGAGTCAATCCCGAACGCTATCCCTTTC
>JAZGES010000003.1:0-2112 GCA_036478935.1 Thiotrichaceae bacterium | reverse complement strand
GGAGTACAAGATAGACATTTTTGAGTGCCAGAATAAATAGCATCAATTTCCCACTCATCTACTTTAAGAGGTGTGCCACCTAAAGAAGTAACCGCGTCTACAATAGCAAGACAACCAAACTTATGAGCCAAAGCCACTAAAACTTGAGCATCTGAGGTAACTCCAGTAGATGTTTCAGCATGAACAAAGGCTACTATTTTAGCATCGCCATTTTCGCTTAAAGCGGCTTCTAGCTTATCCGGATCAACAGGCTTGCCCCAATCATCTTGAACCATAATGGCTTCACCACCACAACGCTCAACATTTTCCTTCATGCGTCCACCAAATACACCATTCTGACAAACGATGACTTTGTCGCCAGGCTCTACTAAATTGGCAAAACAAGTTTCCATGCCAGCAGACCCAGGAGCTGAAACAGGCATAGTTAATTTATTTTCAGTTTGAAAAGCGTATTTTAATAACTCTTTAGTTTCTTCCATCATGCCGATGAAAGCAGGATCAAGGTGTCCGATAGTTGGACGAGCCATAGCCTCAAGTACACGTGGGTTTACATCGGATGGTCCTGGTCCCATTAAAGTGCGAACCGGTGGGTGGAATGATGAAATGGTCATACGTTTTTCCTGTCAATTCAAATCAAAGCGCGAATCATAACTGTATATGGTGCTGTATCCAAGAAACCTGTTCATGTGTAGTTATATTTTTACAGGATGTTCTATTAACTAGGATTTTTGTTTGAGTTTCGCTATGTCCTTTGGATACAATAAATAGAGGTGCCCTACAACTGATGTTTGCTACAATTACTGTTAGATTCTCTTTGCGTGTCAACTAGTCTTAATTGGAAGTAATCTTTAATGTCATCTTCGCTAGAGCAACATATCTTTGTCCCCGGGCTATTTGAACCTTTGGAAGTTTGGCATAGGGATTTTGAATTTACTCCCTCTTCACCAGCTTTAGTCAAACAGTTGTCCCGATCTAAAAAGAGCAAGCAGGTACATTCTGGGTTGCTGGCTTCGGTTTATGCACTACTTGGCAACCACTCTAAAAAGAAGAATAGTTCTCATGCTCATGCTTGTTATACGTTTGATGTGGGTGAAACTTCACCAAAAGATGTGCTATGTGCCGCACCGATTGAGCTAGAAGCGGGAATGAGCGATATTGTGGTCGGACACTCCGTTATTGATGATCTTGATAGAAACGAGTGTCAGCAGTTAGCACAGTTGTTAAACAATCATTTTTCTCAAGATGGCTGGGAATTTGTTTTTACAGAAACAAAAGTCTCAGAAAAAAATGAGGGCGCTATTCGTTGGTATTTACTTCTACCGGAAAAAACCAGACCTAACAATACGGTGCCCCTATATGATGCATTAGGTGCCAGCTTGCGAACCTTAGTAGAGGGAACTGAGGATGTACAATGGAGTCGACAGCTTAATGAGTTGCAGATGCTATTGTTCAGTTCATCAACTAATCAGCAGCGAGAAAGTAGCAGGAAACGAAGTATCAGTAGTTTCTGGTTGTGGGACGTCGATGTTGACTCTAAGAAATCATCTACTGTTGGAACAGTAGATTTCATTGCTGGTGGAGGTTATGAAGGGCAAGTGATCGCTAATGCTTATGGTTTAGAATGGTCAAAGTTATTATCAATGAATACGAAACAACAAAATCAAGGGTCGGGTCTCTACATTTATGATGATCTTATTATACCGGCTAGCCGTAATGACTTAGAGGGTTGGCAAGATAATCTAAGTGGGCTGGAAGTTTTTCTAGCAGACTTACTTGATAATAGTGCCATAAGCACAACCCTTCATAGCTGCAATGGATATTCTTGGAATTTAAAAAACAAGAATGTCTGGAGTTTTTTAAGTAAACGTAAAAAAACATTATTAGACTTTATCTAATGTTTTAAGTGTAATTAATCAATAGCTTTCATGCTATTGTTGGAGTGTCATATGAAATATGAAATAGAAGTAGAAAATATACGATGTGGTGGTTGCGCTAGCACCATTTCCAAAAAGCTGTTTGAGAATGAGGCGATTCAATCGGTAGATGTACAAATTGATGATCAGATTGTCGTCATTGAAACTGATGATGAGTCGGTAAAACAATCTGCAATTG
>JAZGES010000002.1:0-6035 GCA_036478935.1 Thiotrichaceae bacterium | reverse complement strand
ACTACCCAAAGCGATGATGACCTGTTGTGGACAACCTATGACCCCAGTTCAGCTGATATTGTCTCAACAAAAACTGGCACTGTTAGTTATAATAATGTCGTCGATAGTTTAACCAGTAGCTCACAAGGAGCTGTCACTAACCTTGATGTGAATATGGATGTGAATTTTGATTCCGGAGCAGTTAGCAATGGTGTGGTATCAGCAAACACTAATTCTGATACCCATTCAGACACATGGATTGGACTATTTGACGGGCAAGTACAAAATGGCAATTTAAACTTACAAATGAATGATGCCACAGTGATTAATTCAGATCCTCTAGCGACAACAGTGAATGTACGGGATGCGAGTGGTTCAATTAATGGAGACTTTATTGGCGATCAGGCACAAGGAGTTATCGGTGCTTTTGAGTTGTCTGAAGACAATACCGCCCACCATATTGAAGGTGTATTCGTGGTGGAGCCGCAATAATGCAAATAACGTTTTATGGTGTACGTGGCTCAATCGCTTCACCTGGTGCGAATACAGCTAAGTATGGAGGGAATACAGCTTGTGTTTTTGTCGAAACGGGTACCGAGACACAGCAAGGTGCACTGGTAGTTTTTGATGCAGGTACTGGCATTCACCAGTTAGGGAATTATTTATCCGCACTAGATGATCATTCAACAAGAGGTTCAGCGCTTGATTTAGTAGACAAGCCAGATATTCATCTTCTTTTTAGTCATTATCACTGGGATCATATTCAGGGCTTTCCCTTCTTCAAACCTATCTATGATCCTCAGCAAACCATTCATATTAGTGCCTTAGATCTTAAAAAAATAGAAGACTGTCCCGTATTGAATCAAATGGCAACGCCTCACTTTCCTGTCCCCAAAGAACAACTACGTGCTGATATTAAAGTGTTGCCCGTTAATAATGATGGAAAGATACACCTTGATAATACGGTCATCAGTACACAAGCACTTAATCATCCCGGCGGTGGTACTGGCTATCGAGTAGATACGCCGCAAGGAAGTATGGTTTATATAACCGATAATGAGCTAGAGCCACCGACCACAGCCTCAACACCACAAGCAACAACTAAAGACCAGTGGTGTGAGTTTGTTTCTGAGGTAGATATTTTAATTCACGATGCCATGTATTTAAATAGCGAGCAAGAAGCTCATTTAGGTTGGGGTCACTCCACTATATCTCAGGCTTTAGAGTTGGCAAGAGATGCTAAAGTTGCAAAGCTAGTCTTATTTCACCATGAGCCTGAACGCAGTGATCAAGAGCTGGATCAACTACTAGAGCAAAGCCGTGAGTGGATGAAACAAGAAGGTAGTAAATGCCAAGTTCATATGGCCAAAGAAGGTGACCGTTATGAATACGGATTATAATAAAAGGAAGTAAGGCAACTCGTAATAGTCATTGGAAGCAAAGCACTAAATATTTGTCTATTTAATAACGAAGCTGGATGATTTTAAACCTCAGGAAAACGACTGCTGACTTAATCGGAATTTCCTTTAAGGAGACTCTAATTAATTAAGTCCCGTCATTTCTCGCGAAGGCGGGAATCCATTTCAAAAATGGCACTGTGCCTACCCTTGGATACCCGCCTCCGCGGGTATGACGCTGTTTCTTGAACTTATTTGGCTTCTTTCCTTAAGACACTCCCTAATTTGGCCATAAAAGGATTCACCACCCTTTAAAAGGTACTTACTTACGAGTAAGGACTTTGTTAATAACGTCTAGGTCTTTCACCGATAATGTTCCTGCCGCCTGTTTAAGTATCAATTTATTCAACAAATAATCATAACGAGCTGTTGAGTAGTCACGTTTGGCACGGAAGGTTTCTCTCAATGAAAGCAACACATCAACCGCAGTACGTGTCCCTACCTCAAATCCTGCCTGAGTAGCTTGTGCCGCTGTACGTGTGGAAGCTAATGCTTGTTTGAGTGCTTTGACTTGCGAGATGCCTGAAATCACGGAAAGATAGGATGACCTTGATTGTTGTACAACTTGTCTTTTTCTAGATTCAAGCTGATGTTGCGCACGATGCAAAGCATGCCTTGACTGTCGAATGCGTGAAGGAATAGCACCACCCGTATATAAGGGGACATTAAGCTGCAACCCTACCGCTGCATCAAACTGTTCAGTGTCTATATCTATACGATTTAGATTACCTCTTTGCTGAGCAAAAATATCAATCGTGGGGCTTTTCGCTGCACGTTGCTTATCCACTTCACTTTGAGCGGCTGCTACTGCAAATTTAAGTGCTTTGATTTCGTAACTACTCTCTAATGCCTGTTTTTCCCAAGCCATCGCTTTGTTTGGATTGGGGGGTATCAGTGCCGTATTCAACGGAGCACTCGCTAGTGTTTTGTAATAACGACTAGTGATCACTTTTAATTGCTCTTTAGCTAGATCTTGGCGCTCATTCGCTAGCACTTCTTGAGATGTTGCCGTGTCGTATCTAGCTTGTGCTTCTTTCACATCGGTAATGGGTGAGCGACCTGCCTCAAAATAGGCATTCACTTGGGCAAGCTGACGACCAATCGCTTCTTTTTCTGACTTTGCAAACTCTAGGTTGTCTTTAGCTTTTAAAAAATCAAAATAAGCACGCGCTACTCTAATAATTAGATTTTGACGCTCAACCTCAAGAGAGGCTTTTGATTGCGACACAATAGCATTTGCCTGATCAACTTGAGCATGGAGTTCTTTATGATATAGCGCTTTGTTAACACCCAGATTATATCCTGCATTGAAGAAATCAGAGCTGCCATCATTCGGAGTGTTATTGATATTTTGTAAATTATACGAAGCAGAGCCAGAAAGCTTGACCTGTGGCTTCAGCGCAGACAAAGCTTGTGGCTTATTTTCCATAACGGACAAATAATCGGCTTCTGCTGCTTTGAGTATAGGATCGGTTTGTAAGGCATGTTGATAAACCTGAGATAGGTTTTCAGCGTATGCCATTTGCCCTGTCGTCACCACCATCAATGTAGTTGTTGCAAGGGTAAAACCTAAAAAGGAAGTTTTAAGCGATATGTCCATGTGATGCTCAGTTAACATTAGGAATTTCTAATATACTACTAATTCTAGATATCTTGCAAGCTTGTATTCAACCACCTACAGCCATAATAGTGCCACTGAGCACAATAAGTAAAAACGTCATACCTGCGTAGGCAGGTATCCATGTTCGTACAAAGTGCCATTCTGACAGATAGATTCCCACCTACCCGAGAATGACGATACCTAACTTACTACCCGTTAACTATAGGACAAAATGCTGTGTTTGAGTAAGACCTTTCAAAGGTTTAAGAACCGTCTCAAAAAGACTCGTTCTGGTAAATTCTGTTTTACTAATTCGGGTAACTAAAGTGGCATGCATCGCAGGCTCAGTACCCACAATCATAAAGAGTCGCCCACCTACCTTTAACATAGGCTCAAAATGAGTGGTGTATTCAGGAACCGAACCAGTAACGGCAATAGCATCGTATTGCTTTCTGGCATCTAATTCAGTAAATGCATCTTTAGCTTCCAATGTAACATTATCAATATGGCTCGCTAACAAGCGCTCATGCGCCACATCCAAAAAGTCTTGGTGAATATCAATACTATCCACATCCTTAGCTAAATGCGCGAGACACGCTGTAACATACCCTGAACCGGTTCCAATTTCGAGACAACTATCATCCACGTTGATGGCTAATTCTTGCAACAAACGACCTTCAACACGAGGATGCATCATATTTTCCCCGTGAGCTAATGGAAGCTCAACATCGGCATACGCTAATCTAATTTGCGATGGATCTACAAACTTTTCTCTAGGAACTCGACGCATGATATCCAACACCGTTTGATCTAATACATCCCATGGGCGTACTTGTTGCTCAATCATATTAAAACGCGCTTGTTCCATATCCATAAAATGCCATCTCGGTTGTTAATTACGTATAGTTAAGTGATTGCTCTACATTACGAATTTTCCCTATATTTTGCAAGCTTACAAACGTCTATTTGCTTGCATCAAGGATTTCATTCCCTGCATTCTGCCCGAATTAAAGTTCCTCATCTGCGAAAATCTATGCTTTAATACAAGGTCTAACATTACCGTAACCGCCCTGTGCATACATTGCCAGCCACCATACGCGGTTACTACGAATTTATTAAGGGGAAGGTTCCATGAAGTACTTTCAGAACATCTTGGTTGCCCTAGACTATCAAGCTGGCGAGCAAGCGGAAATTGACCATGCGCTCATTCTGGCTAAAAGTCATAGTGCTAAAGTCACATTTATCTCCGTCATAGCCCCTTTGCCCAATGATGCTCACCTAGAAATCTCAGCAATGTCACCTGAAGAGCGTTTGGCAAAACAGATAACTACACGAGAAACTGAGTTAGAAAGTGTAGCTGAATGTATAAAATCACATAATATAGAAGTGGAGATTATTGTGGTATCCGGCGCTGCACCTAGTGACGAGATTATTAAACAAGTGTTACGCAATGGTCATGATCTACTAATGATTAGTGAACGCGAAAACCCTTCGATTAAAAATAAACTCATTGGTGGCACCGCTAAACAACTTTTGCGTAAATGCCCGTGCCCTGTATTCGCTGTTCATCCTAATCATTCTGGCGAATATGATCGCATTATGGCAACTATTGATGTCTCTCAGCATAATGACGTTAACAATACGCAACTAAACGAAGCCATCGTATTTGCAGCCGAAGCTATTACCGAAGCGGATCATAGTGAGCTTTCATTATTGAATATCCCTCCTAGCGAAGAGGCGAAACCAGCCCACCTTGAATCTATTAACAAATGCCTAAGAAGTAAAGAGATCAACATTGATCCAGAAAATATCTTACTTGAAACAGGTGACCCCATTTCCGTTATTGTAGAAACATCAAAAGCCCAAAATATCGACCTATTAGTCATGGGCATGTTATCTCGTACCGGAATTCAAGGCTTTTTTATTGGCAATACTGTCGAGAAAATCATGGATAACGTTGAATGCTCAATTCTCACTATTAAGCCTAAAGAGTTCGTATCACCCGTTACACTGGATAGTTAATAAATTATTTCACATACCACCAAAGCTAATCAGAGGCTGATTGAGATCCAGCTTAGAAGCAAAAGATTATCTTTATTTTTAATATACACACCTATTAATACACACCTATTAATACACACCTAAAGGAGCGAAGGAGCACATGAATTTTATAAAAAATATTTTAGCCATTATCGGATTAATTGCATTGATTGGCGGAGGCTATGCCTATTCTAAGTTTGGTTCACAAATAGGCGGCATGAAAGGGGAAATGGATGCATTAGCTAAACTTGACCCTAAAGCCAAAGAAGTCTACACAGAAATGTGGGAGAAACTTAAAGAAACGGGTAACTCAGCAGATGCAACCGTATGGGTTTATCCATTAGCTGAGGGTATTAGCCCTGAAGATGCTGAAGAAGCAATGAAAGCAGTCGCTAATGAGCACAACATTAAGTCAGTAGGCGATTTACCTTTATCAGATCAAATTGCTTCAATGACTGGTGAAGATCAACGTTTACTTAAGATTTTTCAATTCTGTAATCCATTAACAGCCAAGAAAATGGTTGATTATAGTGATGCCTTTGCCGCCTACTTGCCTTGCCGAATTTCTATGGTAGAAGGTAAAGACGGAAAAGTAAGACTGTATGCATTAAATATGGACATGATGATTTATGGTGGCAAGACGCTTCCTGATGATCTTTTCAAAGATGCAACAGCGGTAAAAGAAGTCATCATAGATATCATGAAACGTGGTGCTGAAGGCGACTTTTAGTCTGCTGCAACTAAAAGAGAGCGGGTTGTTCTAAGTAACTATTTTGCTAAACTTTGCTACCCCCTCCCTAACCCTCCCCCTGCTAGGGGGAGGGAATTTACCTCTCTAGACTCCCCCACCAAAATCATTGATACTTGGAAAAACTCACAACAGCCCCCAGAATAAACCCAAACCATCCTAATCAAATCTATTTGGTGACCCATGCTTAGTCTCAGTGAAATACTATTAA
>JAZGES010000001.1:0-2040 GCA_036478935.1 Thiotrichaceae bacterium | reverse complement strand
GATGATATAGATACTCTGTACATGAAGTTTGTAGCGAATGGGGTTAATGTAGGTAAACCTGATACTAATCCTGCCGTGGTGATCAAGCCTGTTGAACAAAGTTGGGGAACGAAAGAATTTTCTATTACTGATCCCGATGGAAACAGGCTTATTTTTGGTCAGTCTCTATTACGATAGACCACGCCCTCAAACTACTTAATTACACCCTCCACTACCCCTCTTCAATGGATCCCACCTATTCATAATTTTTTCATTATAATTTTGGTCTCATTCGAGTATATTATGCGGCACTAGAATTAGGAATACAGCATGAATAGAGCAATGAAAAAGATAATCCTTGTTGGTGTACTACTAGCGATTTCAACAGGCTATAAATATTTCAAAGGGCAGACAAATCCTTCGGAGCAATCTACTTCAAATACAAATACAAATACAAATACAACACCCTCCCATGCCGGCACTAAAAGTACTAGCAGCCCAAGTATTGATAACAAGCAAACTACTCTAGATAAAATCCGTAAAGCGGTAGACTCCCAAAAGTCAGGTTGGTGGTTAACAACTTCCGGTAAAGTAGTTAAAACCTTGAAAGATGATACCAAAGGTCATCAACATCAAAAATTCCTTCTCAAGCTTGCGCCAGACATTACCTTATTAGTTGCCCACAATATCGACTTGGCTCCTCGCGTCCCTCTACGACAGGGTGATAGTGTAAAAATTCGTGGTCGTTACGAATGGAATAACCGCGGTGGTGTTTTGCACTGGACGCATCACGACCCTAAGGGAAGGCAGAAAGATGGCTGGATCTATCACAATAGTAAATATTACAAGTAAGCTAGTGCTTTAAGCTCTCTACATAGCTGTATGGTTTTGCTAATATAGAAAATACACTAATTATTGCTACACCCTCACAAAGGAAGTTGAAATGGTAGAAATCTACGAAAAACTAGGGCTGTTCTATCTGGGCAAAGACATAGATAAGGCTACTCAAGAAACCACCGATGCCCTTACACTTCTTAAAAACAAAAACTTCACCACACACGCCGCTATTATTGGTATGACCGGAAGTGGTAAAACAGGTTTAGGAATTGGACTTATAGAAGAAGCTGCAATAGATAACATCCCCGCTATTGTTATCGATCCTAAAGGCGACATGGGCAACCTTTGCTTAACAGACTCTACCTTCTCAGCAGCTAACTTCGAACCTTGGGTTGAGGATGAAGCTAGAACAAAAGAAAAAGATCCCAGTGAATATGCTGAAAAAATAGCAAGCATGTGGAAGTCAGGCATAGAAGGCTCACACCAAGACAGTGAGCGCGTTGCCAAATTTGCCAAAGTAGAGAAAACCATTTATACCCCTGGTAGCAGTGCAGGTGTTAGCATTAACATTCTTAGCTCACTGGATACCCCACCCAGCGAAATCCTTGAAGATACTGATTCCTTTGCATCCTATATAAAAACAACAGTAAGCAGCTTACTCGCATTAATTGGTATTGAAGCAGACCCACTTGAATCAAAAGAATATATATTATTGGCGCAAATCATAACTAACTCATGGCTAAGTGATGCGAGCTTAGATTTAGAAGACCTCATCGGACGCATTATTAGCCCCGGTTTTAAAAAGATCGGCGTATTGCCATTAGAAGGCTTTTACCCACAAGCAGAACGTTTCAAGTTCGCCACCAAGTTCAATGCCATTATCGCATCCCCTACTTTCGCCGCATGGTTAAACGGTGATGACTTAGACATTCAAAAGCTACTTTACGATGATCAAGGTAAGGCCAAAATAGCTATCTTTTCCATCTCACACCTCAGTGACGATGAGCGCATGTTCTTTGTTACCTTGCTCCTAAACAAATACATCGCATGGATGCGTAGACAAAGTGGCACATCTGCTTTAAAAACCGTCTTATACATGGATGAAATATACGGCTTCTTTCCTCCCACCAAAAATCCACCTAGCAAAGAGCCTATGCTACTCATGCTAAAACAGGCACGCGCCTTTGGTGTAGGCATCATACTTAGTACACAAAACCCAGTAGA